>JAOZKH010000046.1:0-10558 GCA_029935405.1 Vallitaleaceae bacterium
TGCTAAAAGGAAAATTGCTTTTAGTAAAAAGATAAACTATAATATAAGTACAGGCAAATCACAATAAATTTAGGAGGGGAAAATGTGGGATTCTAATAGTCTTCATGAAATTATATCAGTATTTGCAAATGCAATTGACACTATAAACCCGATTTTAAAAAATCATCATAGACGTACAGCCATAATAGCATATTATATTGGTAAAGAATACGGATTAACAGGAATACAACTTTCAAACCTTGTTTTTGCAGCATCTCTACATGATATAGGTGCAATAACAGTTAAAGATAAGCAAGAACTTCAAGTTTTAGATGTTGAATATCCAAGGCCCCATGAGCTTCTTGGAGCAGGTATGCTAGAATCATTTAAACCATTTAAATCAATAAGTAATATTATTCGCCATCATCATGTGCATGTCTCAGATGAAAAACTAAACATAGAACAAAATATTCCAATTGAGTGTTTTATTCTCCATTTAGCTGACCGAATTGAAATTTTGTCTGATCAAAATGAATTTGCTATTAATCAAGCTGATGAAATTATTAATAAATTAAATAATTTAGCGGATAGATTTTTTGATAAAACTATTTATAACGTTTTTTTGAATATTGCAAAAAAAGAATTTTTTTGGTATGCAATTGAGTATATGAGTATCAATGAATTGTTTGCTAAATTAGAGTCAAAAAACTTAATGTTTGATAATTCATCAGCAACTACAAGAGATTTGGTTTTTACATTATGTAAAGTTGTTGATTATAAATCAAAATTCACAGCTTCACATTCTGCTTGTGTTGCATATGTAGCTAGGAAATTAGCAAAACAATTAAACATGAGCACAAAACAGTGCTTAGATATTGAGTTAGCAGGTTACATGCATGATTTTGGGAAAATTGCAATACCTTCAGAAATACTAGAAAAACCTGGACCATTAACTAAACAAGAATACAATATAATGAAGTCACATCCATATTTTAGTTATGAGATATTAAAAAGTATTAAAGGGTTTAGTAATATAGCTAAATGGGCAGGACTACATCATGAAAAAAAGGACTTTAGTGGATACCCGAGAAAACCACAACTAGAAGAGTTAGGTCTTGAATCAGAAATTATTTGTTACGCTGATGTTTTTGCAGCATTATCAGAGAATAGACCATATAGGAGAGCAATGCCTTTCGATAAGGTTATGTCAACGATTCAAAATGAATATAGAATAGTATTTGGAGAAACGGTATTTCTTGTTTTGGAAAAGAGTGGAGAGACTTTATACGAAGAAATTAAGAAAATTCGTAGTGAAATTGATATGGAATACAAAAATTTAATTTTCGAATAATGACTTAATTCTTATAAATGCTTTAGTTAATTTTGAAAATTATTCTTTATTACATATACTGTTAATTAACGCGACCCTTACATGGTATGAAATTGACTAATAAAATAGTAAGTGATAAAATTAATATGTAATGAAACTAAATTTAAATCAAATGATAAATGGGAGGTATTATGAATTTAAAAGGTACAAAAACAGCAGATAATTTAATGAAGGCTTTTGCAGGAGAGTCACAAGCAAGAAACAGATATACATATTATGCATCTGTAGCTAAAAAGGAAGGATATGTACAAATATCAAATCTTTTTTTAGAAACAGCAGACAATGAAAAAGAACATGCAAAAAGATTTTTTAAGTTTTTAAAAGAAGACCTAAATGGTGAAGGAATTGTAATTAACGGAGCAGGTTATCCAATTGCACTTGGAGATACACTTTTTAATTTAAAATCAGCAGCAAGTGGAGAAAATGAAGAGTGGGTAGAGTTATATCCTGAGTTTGCCAAAGTTGCTGATGAAGAAGGATTCTCTAATGTAGCTGATGCGTTTAGATATATCGCTGAAGTTGAAAAACATCACGAAGAAAGATATTTAAAACTAGCTAGAAATATTGAAACAAAAACAGTGTTTACTAAAGAGGAAGAGGTTGCGTGGAAATGCAATAATTGTGGATACATTCACGTTGGTGCTAGTGCAGTAGAGGTTTGCCCTGCATGTGTACATCCACAGGCATATTTTGAATTGTTGTGTGACAATTTTTAAATGAATAAATGAATAAATAAATAAATAAATAAAATACATAAATACATAAACAAAACACATGAAAGCATAGATAGATAGATAGATAGATAGATAGATAGATAGATAGATAGATAGATAGATAAACGTAAAGGGTAAAAGGAGAGTGTTATGAGATTTGTACCAGTTCATGGATTAATGGAAGGAATGGCTGTAGGTAAAAGTCTATATGACATTAATCATAAACTACTTCTGAGTCAGGGTAGTGTTATTACTCGCACATATATTGACAGAATAGTGCAACTTGGTTATCAAGGGATTTATATTGATGATAATTTATCCGCTGATATTGAGGTTAAAGATGTAATACGTGATGAACTAAGAATGAAAGCAATTCAATCACTAAAAGAAGCTTTTATATATACAGATTTAGAGACAAAAGGTGGTCAAAAACAAGTTAAAGACAAAATAGATATTACAAAAATGATGATTACTAATATTGTTGAGGATATATTAGAAAATAAAGATACAATGATTAATTTGATTGATTTGAAATTTTTTGATGACTATACGTTTTTTCATTCGGTTAATGTGGCTGTTTTATCTATTCTTGTAGGAGTCGAACTTGGACTTATGAGAGAACAACTTTTCAACTTAGGTCTTGCTGCAATACTACATGATATTGGAAAGATATATATTGATAAAGATATTTTGAATAAACCTAGCAAACTTACTTCTGAAGAATATGCGATAATAAAGAAACATTCAGAGTTTGGTTATAATTATTTAAAAGAAACTTATGAAATACCTTCAGCTGCATATGTTGCAGTATTGCAACACCATGAACAATATGATGGGCAAGGTTATCCATCAGGTAAAATTAAGGAAGAAATTTCACTTCTTGGTAGAATTATATGTCTTTGTGATGTATATGATGCATTAACGTCTAATCGACCATATCGTAAACAATTACTGCCTTCTGAAGCAATGGAATATATTATGGCAAATGGCGGAGTAATGTTTGATGTAAAATTGACGAAGATATTTGCTAGAAAAGTGGCACCTTTCCCTGTTGGAACCTATGTGCGTTTAAGTAATGGGTTTGTTGGTATTGTTAGTGAGAATTTTGAAGAAGCATGTATGCGACCTAGAGTAAAAATAGTGCTTGATAGACAGGGCAAGAGAATTATGCCACGAATTGTAGACCTTAAAAATGATCGTTACCTCCGTAATGTGACAATTACTGGTATTAACGATATAATATCTTAACTATGGTTAAGGTGTTAAAACTACATAGTTGAACTTTCTACCACTATATGTATGCTTGGAGGCTTCAACCGAGTACTACATATGGTGGTAGAATTAGAGAAACTTAGTTTTGACACCTTAACCAACTATAATAAAGCAAAGAAAGGAATAATAAAATGGGTATTTTTAGAGTAGCAGCAGAGGCTGTGGGAGGCACATTAGGAGATCAATGGTTAGAACGTATAGAAGCGTCTAATATTGACAATTCAACAGTTGCTTCATATGGTATCGTTAGTCGAAAAGGAGAAAAGCGTAATAGAAATCGTAAGGGCTCATCAAATGTCATATCTAACGGATCATTAATTCAAGTTCCAGAGAACACTTTTATGTTATTAGTTGATTCAGGAAAGATTATTTCAGTAACAGATGAACCTGGATTCTATCAAGTGGATAATTCAAGAGCACCATCAGTTTTTTTTACATCAGATGGTGAAAATCCAATTGAAGGATATAATAATACGGATAACAATCAAATCGATAGACCTGGTGGGTTAGTAAATACACTTAAAGATTCTTTTGAAAGATTCAAATTTGGTGGAGGGGCGCCATATGAACAAAAGGTAATTTTTATTAATATGCAAGAAATTCCAAGTATTCGCTTTGGAACACCAAACCCTATAATTTTTGGTGATAGAAAATTAGTACCAGGAACAATGATTTCCACAGAAATTCGTGCTCATGGTACATATTCAATTAAGGTTTCTGATCCGATTTTATTCTATAGAGAAGTTATGCACAAGACAGGTGATAAAGATTTCCTTAAAGATGATTTATCAGAACAATATATTGATGAATTTTTAGCAGCATTCTCTGACGCAGTTGCTAGCATGGCTTATGAAGATTGTAGTGTAATTGAATTACCTACAAGACAACGTGATATTGGAAAATATATGGCAACTACTCTTGATGATGATTGGCTAAAAATGCGTGGCTTCTATATTAATCAAGTAGCTGTTCGTAATATGACTTATGATGAAGAAACCAAAAAATTCATTGATCAACATAGACAAGATGCATTATTACTTGACCCTAATCGTAGAGCAGCTCGTATGACAAGAGGTGTTGCAGCAGGTATTGAAAATGCTGGTTCTAATGAAGGTGGTTCAATGATGGGATTTGCCGGTGTTGGAATGGGTCTTAATGCAGCAGGTGGTCAAGGTGGACTTGCAGGTGTGATGAATCCAGTAGGTGCAACGCAACAAGCACCACAAGCACCACAAGCACCAGGGTGGAAATGTAGCTGTGGTAAAACTAATGCCGCTAAAGCAGCTTTTTGTGGCAGTTGTGGAAGTAAAAAACCTACTCCTAAAGAAAACAAAAAAGAAGATGGATGGAAATGTTCATGTGGTACAACTAATACAGGAGAGTTTTGTGGTAATTGCGGAAGTAAAAAACCTGTAGATACTTCATGGAAATGCCCATCATGTGGTAATTCTAATACAGGAGCTTTTTGTGGTAATTGCGGTACAAAAAAAGAAGAAGCAAAAGCAGAATACAAATGTAACAATTGTGGATTTATACCAGAAGATCCTAGTAACCCACCTAAATTCTGTCCAGGATGTGGTGATAAATTTGATATTACCGACAGATTATAGGAGTAGATTATGTCAGCTATCAAAGAATATGATTGTACTAATTGCGGAGGTCCATTAAGATTTAATCCTGAAGAAACCAATTGGATATGTGATTATTGTTTCAGTAAATTCAATAAAGAAGAAATTGATAAGATATATGGTGAAACAAAAGAGGAAGGCCTTGATGAAATTCATGAAGACTTAGATTCTTATCACTGTGAAAGTTGTGGTGCAGAATTAATTGCTGAAGAAACAACAGCTGCTACATTTTGCCTCTATTGTAAAAGTCCAACAATTATCAAGCAAAGATTTAAAGGGGAATTTCAACCTCAATATGTAATTCCTTTTAAGATAACTAAAGAACAATCAAAGGAAATGTATAAAAAATGGATAGGTAAAAAGTTTTTTGCACCTATTGAATTTAAAAAAGATGATGAAATTGATAAAGTTACGGGAATGTATGCACCTTTTTGGCTGTTTGACTGTAATGCTCATGGAGCAACTAGTGGTAGAGGAACAAAAGTTTCTACTTGGCGCTCAGGCGATTACGAATACACAAAAACAAAAACATATCGTGTAGAACGTGAAGGTAATATTCGATATGAAAAAATTCCTGTAGATGGTTCTAAAAAGTTGGATGATAATTATATGACGATGATTGAACCTTATGATTATAATGAGATTGAAGAGTTTTCAATGCATTATCTTACTGGGTTTTTAGCAGAAAAATATGATGTTAATTCAATAGAATGCGAAAAGATTATGGAACAGAGGGCTAAAGATTTTGTGAGTAATAGATTAAGAAGCACAATTAGTGGGTATTCATCTTATATATCTACTAGTAATAATGCAAATCTAAATGATATCAAAACAAATTACTCACTAATGCCACTTTATATGTTGGTAAATAAATTTAAAGATAAAGATTATGTATTCTTTATAAATGGACAAACAGGGAAAATTGTAGGTGATGCACCTATCGACCATAAAAGGCAAGTAATCTTTTTCGGCGCAGTAGCAGCAGTGGCGTGGATTATAACAGTGTTAGGAGGTGCTTTATTTGGCTAAAAAACTAAGTGGAATATTTTTAGTAACAATTATCCTATTATTACAGGTCGGACTTGTATTTGGTAATACAGATAATGTTATTGATAATGCGAAGTTACTTGACGGTGATATATACGATGAGTTGCAATCTAAAGCAAATAGTATTAAAACAATTTATGGAATGGAACCTGTTATTCTAACGATTGACGACGCAAAAGGTAATTCTTCAATGGTAATTGCAGATGATTATTATGATTATAATGGTTTTGGTGTAGGTAGTGAGAATAAAGGGATATTAATGTTGATTGATATGGATAATCGCACAGTTTGGATTTCGACTACTGGGCAAGATATCATAGATAAGTATCAACCATTAATTGATCCGATACTTGAGGAAATAACACCTTATTTAAGCGATGGTGAATATAGTGATTCTTGTATAAGGTTTCTAGAAATTGTAGAAAATGTTGAGAGAACAGGTAAAATTTCAACCTATGGTCAACGAGTTATGGATATGATGACATCAATAATTCCCTATATTGTAGCCCTTGTAATTGGGTTGATTGCGACTGGCATTCTTACTCTTTCGAGCAAGAGCAAAGTTACTGCAACTGGTCGTAATTATGAATCAGGTGATAGCTTTGTTTTGACAAATCAAGCAGATCACTTTGAACATGAAAACACTACTCGTCGTGCAATTCCTAAGAATAATAACAGCAGTGGTGGTGGCGGTAGCCACACAGGTAGTAGCGGAACCTCTCACGGTGGAGGGGGTAGTAGTTTCTAGTTAATTACTATTTCTAATGGAATTCTAATGTTAAGTTAAAGTTTATACAATGAATTAAGGTTATAATTTTATATAGATGAATAAGGTATCAAAACTACATAATAGTAGAATTAGAGAAACATAGTTTTGATACTTTAACTAAAGATAATCTTGAAGAAAAAACAATCTTGATATAAAAATAAACTTTAACTTAATGTAAAGGAGGTGCCTAGATGGTAATAACAGAAGAAATGATACGTGAGCTTCAAAATGAAGTGGATATTTCCTATGAAGAAGCTGAAAAGTTTTTAAGACAAGCTAAAGGAAATATAGAAATTGCAAAAAGACATGCTAAAAAAAAGCAAAATTCATTTTGGAATAGATTATTTAAAGAATTTGAAAAAATAGTAAATGCTACATTGGTTTATCGTCTGCGAATTTACAAAAAAGATGACGATTTTGTTAATGTGCCAATAATTATTTTTATTGTAATTCTAGTAATTGGTGAATTAGAAAAAACACTTTTTTTAGGAGTAATATTTGTCATATGGGCATTATTAGCTGATTGTAACTTACAATTAAATAAAGTAGATAGAAAAGAAGATTTTAAATTTTACAGAACTGTTTCTAAATCAAAAACTAATAAACCAAATATTAATAAACCAACAAATAATTATAACAAACCAGTTTTAGAAGAAATAATTGAAACACAGGAAACACAGGAATTAGAAAATCAGGAATTAAAACTGCAGGAATTAGAATCACAAGAATTAGAACCACAGAAATTAGAACCGGTAGATATTGAAATAATGGGTGATACCCCTCATTCTGGTGAATATCATGACGATGACGACGATGATGATGATTATTATGAAGTTACTATAGATAAATAGAGGGGGACATAAACATGGAACATAAATTACTGATTATTGAAGATGAGAAAAGAATATCAAGATTTTTAGAACTTGAACTTAAGCATGAAGGATATGAAATAATAGCAGCATTTGATGGTAGAACAGGACTAGATCTTGTTAATAATGAAAAGCCGGATCTAATTATTCTTGATTTAATGCTACCTGTAATGAGTGGTATAGAAGTTTGTAGAAGAATAAGACAATCCAAAAATGATGTTCCTATTATTATGTTAACAGCTAAAGATGATGTTTCAGATAAAGTTATGGGACTTGACATGGGTGCTGATGACTATATGACAAAACCTTTTGCCATTGAAGAACTTCTTGCAAGAGTTAGAGTAGCTATTAAGAGAAAGATTGCAAGTGAATCTCTTATGCCTAAAATGTTAGAGTATGAGAAACTGATGGTTAACGATCAAAAACGCCAAGTTACATATGGTGATGATATTGTAGAATTGACAAAGAAAGAATATGAACTTCTTAGATATTTACTTGAAAACAAGAATATTGCTCTTAACAGAGAGAAAATTCTAGAAAAAGTTTGGGGTTATGATTATTATGGTGATACAAATGTTATCGATGTTTATGTAAGATATTTGAGATCAAAAATAGATCAAAAGTATAATGTCGATATGATTAAAACTGTAAGAGGAGTTGGATATATTATCTATGATTAGAAAAATTCTCATGGCAATTATTACTTTTCCGATTAAAATATTAAAAGGCGTTAGAGATTGGTTCTTACATACATTCAAAAATTTGCATTTATCAATGAGAAAACGAATTGCTACAGAATATTTGATTGTATATTCACTGACAGGATTATTTACAATATTGTTGGTTCCATTTGTTTTTGTTTTTTTTGAAATTGATGAAAGTTCAGATGATGTTAATAATAAATTAAATCAATACTTTGTTTCCTACATTGAAGAAATATATGATGTTGAAGCATTAGAAGTTAAAATTAATCAAGTATATATTATTGAAGACGTATCTCTCAGTGTGATAATAGAAGAAAATGGTGAAATAACAACTGCTAATACAGGTGAATTTCTAAAAAATATGTTCCCAAATAATCCATGGGAATATATTACTAATATTTTTAATAGAGGATTAATTGCCAAAAAAATCAGTAAATATACATTATATAATGAGAAAACAAATCGAGAAATTATCTTTGAAATAAAAGGTTATTATTCTATTGTTAAATATAAACTTGAGATTGTCACATTAGGGTCAATTCTATTAGTGTTTTATAGTGTTGGCTTTGTATTTATATCAATGATAGGTGGTGCTCGTGTTAAAAAGGTTTTAAGCCCTATATTTCACATGACGAAAATTGCAGAGCAAATATCAGTTAGTAATTTGAATATGCGATTGGATATAGAATCTACAAAATATGAACTTAAAGATTTAGCTATTACTTTAAACGATATGTTGAATCGTCTTGACAAAGATTACGGCAAACAAAAAAGTTTTGTTTCAGATGTATCGCATGAGCTTAGAACACCTATTAGTATTATAAGTGGTTACGCATCAATGCTTGAAAGATGGGGCAAAAAAGATGAAGAGATACTGAATGAATCGATAGAAGCTATAAAAGGTGAAGCAGGAAATATGCAGCAATTAGTAGAAAATTTACTAACCTTAGTACGTAGTGACAATCAAACGTTAAAGTATGAACCAACTGACTTTGATATTGGGAAACAAATTTGTAGTATTGTTAAGGAATTTAACATGGTTAATACCAAAGATCAATATATAACATGTGAATCAAAAGAAGGTATATGTGTGCATCTTGATGAAGCTAAGATAAAGCAAACCTTAAGGATATTTATTGATAATGCTATTAAATATACTCCGGAAAATGGTGGTATAAAAATAAAATGTTATGATATTGATAAAGAAGTATATATTCATATAAAGGATACAGGAATTGGAATATATAAAGAAGATTTACCTTATCTATTTGAAAGATTTTATCGTTCTGATGAATCAAGGACAAGACAAACAGGTGGGCATGGACTTGGGTTAGCAATTGCTAAGGTAATGATTATCGGACATAAAGGCAAGATAAAAGTTAAATCGAGAATAGGTAAAGGTAGCGAGTTTATCATTACCTTACCCAAAATTCTCGATGATAACATTTAAAACATTATAGTTAAAGGTGCATTATTTACAAAACGTATCTATTGCATCTTTTATTAGCTCTAAGGAACCTTTAAAGAAATCAGATTTATGTGAATCAATATTTACAATTTTAAGTACATCGTGTATGTTATTACAACCTGTAGCAATTAATAAACTATCATACTTTGGAAGAAATGCTTCTTTATCTTGTTGATATAGCGAGTATAAACCTTTTGCAAATAGTAATCCAAAAGCATAAGGGAAGTTATAGAAATTTCTTTCAGCATAGTAATAATGAGGTTTACACATCCACATATACGGATGAAGTACACTTGGATCTAACCCATCTCCATAAGCTTTTAATTGTGCTTTTTCCATTGTATCTTTTAGTTCTTCAACTGATAGAGAAGCGTTTGCACGTTTTTCAAATAGTTCAGTTTCAAATAAATACCTAGAGTATATATCTACAATTACTTGAGTAGCACCTAATAATTCGTTTTCAATAACAACTTTAGCTTCTTTTTCTGTTGCATCATTTAGAGCGGCATTAAACACAATAGTTTCACAAAATATTGAAGCGGTTTCAGCAAGAGGCATTGAATAGTTGCTGTTAGTTGGAAGTGCATCCTTTAAACAATCTCCGTGATATCCATGACCAAGTTCATGAGCTAAAGTAGTCATATCATTAAAGCTACCTGTGAAATTAGACATTACACGGCTTTCTTTAATACTGTGAAGATTCGCACAGAAAGCACCGA
>JAOZKH010000046.1:10568-17453 GCA_029935405.1 Vallitaleaceae bacterium
GCAACTTTACCTTCTTGTGGGAATGGATCTAGCCAATCATTGTCAAATGCATGAGTAGCAAATCCACCTAATTTGTCACTAAAAGAAGTGAACTGTTTGATAATAAAATCCCTAGCTTCATCATATTCATAACGAATTTCGGTATCACCGATAGGAGCAAATAGGTCATAAAATGGAAGCCCATTTTTGTGACCTAATAGTTCAGCTTTTTTACGAAGATATTTACGAAAATATGGTAAATACTCTTCTATTGCACTCATCATAGCGTCTAAAGTTTCTTTATCCATTCCTTGAGTTTCAAGGGTCATATGTAGAGGGGATTCATATCCACGTTTCTTAGCAACAGTAATAACCTCACCTTTAATAGCATTTAAACAAGCAGCAGATTCCTCATCTTTTTTTGTATATGCTTTTAATTCGGCCTCATAAGCCGATTTTCTTACATTTGAATCAGATTCGTAAGCTTTTGAACGAAGGACTGTGATTGTTTGTTCTTCACCTTCATATTCACCTGTTAAAGTAGATACGATTTTATTTTGCAATTTCACCCATGCTTTTGAACCAGTGTTTGAAAGCTCAGCCATTAGTAATTCTTCTTTAGTACTAAGAAGATGAGATGCTTGTTTTTGGCCTTCTTGTAAATGGAATTTATAATGTTCAAGTCCTGGTGCTTTAGCAATAAAAGCATCTAAATCATTAACTTCTTTTAGTGCTAAATTAACCTTTGCACTCATTAGTGTTAATCTAGGTATTTCCTTTTGGATTTTTTCAATATATTTTGCAGCTTCAATATTAGATGTGTCAACAGAATAAGTTAATGATGCATATGCATACAGTCCACCAACAAGGTCTTCTAATACATCATTTTCCTTCATTATCTCTAACATAATAGAAGAAGAATTATCGTTAGTAGGATTAAGTTTATCTATAAGTTTCATCCCGTCATCTGCTAGTTGAATAAATCTATCAAAGTCTTGTGTTAATTTTTCTGAATCAAAACTAGTATAAAGTGCATCTAAGTTCCAACGTTTATTCATTGTTATTACCTCGTTTCATTATTTTTATTTAAATATAATATCTCTGTAACTATATCATGTTTTGGTCAAACAATAAACTATGGATATTCTAATAAACTTTTGTTATACTAGAGGCATATCATTAATAATAAATATATATTTGTAATAAATATATTCAATACTTATTTAATGAAAAATATATGGAGGATTTCAAAATGGCATATTGTCCCAAATGTAGAGAAGAGTACGAAGAAGATATTAAAATATGTGGTGATTGTAACGTTGAATTGGTTGCATCATTAGAAGATATACATAATGAAAGAATGCTTTTAGTAGTGAATACAGAAGAAGAAGTTAAAAAAGTTATTGATTTTCTTGAATATTCTAAAGTAATGTCAGGAATGGCAAAGGAAGCACATAACGAACACGGTGAACATGTATATGTAATATATATTGATGAGGATGATTGGAAAAATGCAACTAGAGTAATGCAAGGTTATGTTATGACGGAAAAAGAAGAACCTAATACGGAAGACTATTACTTTGATGAATATGAGACGATTGATCTTGAAGCAGAGTCAGATTTGTCCGAAATCAAAAGTAGCTATATGGCTTTTTTAGGAATAGGTGGTGCGGTTGCAGTAATTGGATTGTTAAATATGTTAAATGTATTAGATATTCTACCAGGAAATATGCCTATTATATTCACGGTACTTGGTATACTCTTTGTATTTATTGGTATATATACAAAATCAAGTATGAGTTTAAAAGCTGAGATTGGAATAAATAATAAAGATGAATTCGAAAGATTATATCAACTATACATAGATAAATATGCTTTACATGGATTTACCAAAAGGCATAAAATCAATCTAGAAGAACTAGATGAAGGTGCTAAATACTTTGCACTAATGGATTTGATTGTTAAGGAATGTGAGAAAATGAATTTAAGTGAAGATGATAAAATGATAAATACTATTGCAGAAAAAGTCTATAATTCCCTTGAAATATAAATTCGAATTTTAGTAAAGTTAGATAGATAGATAGGTGGAGGGAGTAACAAAAATGAAGTTAAAACTTACATCTACAGGTTTGAAATGGATAGCAATTATAGCAATGATAATTGATCATGTTGGGGCGACAATATTTCCATATTCTGTATATCCTAATATGATTATACTTAGAGTGATAGGAAGAATTGCATTTCCAATATTTGCATTTTTGATTGTTGAAGGATATATGCATACTAAGGATGTTAAGAAGTATGGAATAAGATTGTTAGCTTTTGCAGTTATTTCTGAAATACCTTTTGATTTAGCATTTTTTGGAAAAATATTCATGATGGAATATCAAAATGTATTCTTTACATTAGTTTTAGGATTATTAGGATTATATGCATATGACAAACTAAAAGATAAGAATAAAGTATTAGGTAGCTTAGCAGTATTCGCTGTTGGATTATTAGCATTGCTACTTAAGACTGATTATAATATTTTTGGGGTGTTGATAATATTTGGAATATATACAGCAGTTAATAAGCCAAAACAATGTTTATGGATTGCAATAGTGAATATTATTATGGCAATATATTATACAATGCTAGGAGGTAGTTACCTACAAATATTTGCACTGTTAAGTATACCTTTTATTATTATATATAACGGTGAACCAGGAAAAAGAATGAAATATTTATTTTATATAATATATCCGGGACATATTTTTATTTTGTTTTTAATTCAAAGATTTATATTATAAGAAATTTAAAAAACTTGATTTTAATATTCAAATCGACTATAATTCTTATGAAATTGTTAAAGTATAGATAGGAGAATAAAATGAAGCTGGTTTGTAATTATTCGAGAGAATTAATCGAATTATTAGACGAAAATAAAGTACAGATTGATATGATTAAACTAGGATTATTTGATGTATCAAAAGATTGTTTTGAGATTGCAAAATCTTATAAACCTTTAATGATTCATGGTGTCGGACGTGCGGAAAGAGCAGGCATGAGAGATATCAAGAGTATTGATTGGCAGAAGGTGAATTATGAATTGGCTAAATATAATGTTCCACATTTAGGGTATCATTTTATTTCGTACAGTCATGAATATGATACAAAACCAACGAAGGCTATGATTAGAGAACGAATGATAAGTAATACTAAATTACTCAAAGAACTAGTTGATGTGCCATTACTAATAGAAAATATTGGTTTTTCAGGGTATTACAAACATAAAGGCTTTCTTGAGTATTCAATTAATAATGAGTTTATCACAGAAGTATGTGAGCTTTTAGATATCGGTATGATTTTAGATACTTCTCATGCAAAAATGTGTGCAAAATATTATAAAATTGATCCAATAGAGTATATGAAAGGATTACCACTTCATAGGGTTAAAGAAATACATGTAAACGGAACATTTACATCGGAAGATGGACTTAGAGATAAACATTTGGAGATGGAAGAAGAGGATTATAAGATTGTCGAGTGGTTGATTAAAAACGGTGATATTAAGTTTTTAACTCTTGAATATGGTGGTCCAAGTGAACATTATGCTAATAGAAGTGAAAAAGATGCACTTGAGAGACAATTAAAAAGGTTAAACAAAATAACGAATATTTAACCATAAATTAAATAATGAATATTTACAAACGATATGAGAGGTGTATATGTTTTTTTCTGATTTTGTAGAAGTAACAAATCTTGAAGAATTAATTGAAGAAGGGTTGAAGTTAGAAACAGTTCAATTCGTAAGTCCTTATAAAGAATATGATGATGATAATAAACTCCTTCATTTTCTTAAATATTATTACCATAAAATCGACTGCATTCATGGACCATTTAAAGGGTTAGATTTTGGAGCAAACGATTTAGATACAAGCAATAATACATATAATGAATATGCTAAATTTTGTAAATTTGCCAAAGAACTTAATTGTAATCAGATTGTTGTACATTGTAATCTTGGTACAACAGTTAAAAGGTTTAATGACAAAGTTTATTATAGCGTTAAGTTTTGGAATGAATTTTTAGAGGCATATAAAGATATGACTTTTTATATTGAAAATGTAGCTGAAAAAGATTGGACATATCAAATGGCAATAATTGATCAAGTAAACTCAGATAGACTTAAGGCATGCTTAGATATAGGTCATGTGAATGTAAATTCAGATCACACAGTTGAAGAATGGGTTGAAGCATTAGGAGATAGACTTGGACATGTTCATCTACATAATAATAATGGATTAAATGATCAACATAATGGCATAAATAAAGGAACTATGGAAATGGATGAAATACTTGAAACCTTGGTCAAACATCTTGATACAGAGCATTGGTGTCTAGAAACCTCTGAGGTAAATGAATCTTTAGAGTGGCTAAAAAATACAAAAAAATACTGTTATGATTAATCTTGGAGGTAAAAATGAAAGTTGTTAATTTAGTTGGAGACAGATTTAAAGAAAGACCATCTGATTGTGTAATTGATTCACATGCACTAATGATAAAAGGTGGTTATATGAAAAATGTGGCAAATGGAATATTTTCTAAAAACCCGCCACTTAAAAGAATTACAAGAAAAATAGAAAACATCATTCGGGATGAAATGGATAAAATTGATGGGCAAGAAGTTCAGTTTCCTGTGGCATTACCTGGATCACTATGGGAAGAGTCAGGTAGACTTACTAGTGTGGGAAGTGAACTGCTTAGATTTAAAGACCGTAATAATAGTCAAATGATTCTTGGAATGACTCATGAAGAAGCAGCAGTACATCTTGTAAGAGAGTATGCAAATACTTATACAAGATATCCATTTATGATATACCAAATTCAAACCAAATTTAGAGATGAAGCTAGACCACGAGGAGGTCTGATTCGTGTAAGAGAATTTACAATGAAAGATGCATATTCATTTCATACTTCCCAGGAAGATTTAGAAAAGTACTACAACAAATGCTTGATTGCATATGATAATGTATTTAGACGTGCAGGAATTCCTGAAGTTATCACTGTAAAATCTGATTCAGGTATGATGGGTGGAAGTGTAGCCCATGAATATATGTTGTTAACACCTGTAGGAGAAGATTCATTAGCAATTTGTAATGAATGTGATTATAGTGCTAACTTAGAAGCTGCGCAAAATATTATTAAAAACGAAGATGTGGAAGTCTCTGAGCTAACACTTAAAGAAACTCCAAATGCTTCTACAATTGAAGATGTAGTAAAATATCTTAAAGCAGATATTGAATCGGCATGTAAAGCAGTTGTATATCAGAAAAAAAGCGACAATTCTTATGTGATTGTATTTACACGTGGTGATATGGATGTTAATGAAATCAAGTTAACTAAAGAGCTTAAAGAAGAAGTTTATCCAGCTGTCATAACTGAAGAATCTAATATTGTAGCTGGATTTATTGGAGCACATGACTTTAAGGGTGATGCAACATTGCTGTTTGATTCCTCTTTAGAAGGAATTAATAGTTTAATATGTGGAGCTAATAAAGTTGATTATCATTATACAGGCTTTAATATGGAAAGAGACTATGGAAAGGTACAATACATTGATCTTGGCAAAATACAAGAAGGTGGAATTTGTCCACATTGTGGCAAAAAATCTATTACAATTCAAAGAGGTATTGAAGTTGGTAATATTTTTCAACTAGGTACTAAATATACTAAAGCTATGAATATGAACTATGTAGATGCGAGTGGTGATTCACAAAATCCAATTATGGGTTGTTACGGAATTGGTGTTGGAAGATTAGCTGCATCAGTATGTGAAGCTAATCATGATGATTATGGTCCGATTTGGCCAATGTCAATTGCTCCATGGCAAGTCCAAATTTGCTGTTTAAGGGCAGATGATACTGATGCAAAAGCAAAAGCGGATGAAATTTATGAGTCGTTACAAAAAGCTAATATAGAAGTTATATATGATGATAGAGAAGTGCGTGCAGGAGTTATGTTCTCGGATGCTGACTTATTAGGAGTGCCCCTTAGAATCATTATAAGTCCTAGGAATCTTAAAGAATCTGTTGTTGAAATTGTATCAAGAGACAAGAGTATACAAAAGAAAGTTGGTTTTGGTGAAGTGATTAATGAAATCCAAAACCTTATTATAGAAATGCTCAATTAGAATAAAAGAAATAAGGGCTGTCGCATCAGTAAAATTAATTTACTTACGCGATTGCCCTTTTTTAGATTTGTTTTAAATATTTTAGTTTTGATTAAAAAATATAATCTCAAATATTTAAGTTTTGGTTAAAAAATATAACCTCAAATATTTAAGTTTTATTCTGGGTATTTAAGTTGGTCTGCTTTAATGTTTTCTAAGATATCAAAATAAAGATTTGCTTCGTACCTAGCCATATTTAAATTCATATCCTGATAATTACCACAGTCTTTAGCATTAGCTCCAGGAATTTCATCCTTAAAGTCAATTATAAATTTAAATAAATTTTTAAGTAGTGGGATGATTTCGTCAGTGGATTTATTACCCTTTAAAATAAGATAAAAACCTGTACGACATCCCATTGGTCCAAAGTATATAACGTCATCTTTAATTAAATCATCATTTCTTAAATAAGTTGCAGCTAAATGTTCAATTGCGTGTAATTCAGCAGTGTTAATAACTGGTTCGAAATTAGGTTTTTTCATACGTAAGTCGTATGTAGTTAATGTTGCACTACTAACTTGATCAATCCTTGAAATATAAACACCTTTTTCAAGTCTTAAATGATCAATTGTAAAACTGGGAATTTTATTCATTCTACACCTCTAAGTAATATTTTTAGCCTCTTTGTTCTTACTACAGGAGAAACATCTAATTAAATTTTATGAGTAGAAACATCTCATAAAATGTCAAGG
>JAOZKH010000168.1 GCA_029935405.1 Vallitaleaceae bacterium
AGTTATTGAATATAACTGGGAAAGGTTGTAAAATCAGAGCATAAGCGAAAGTGCTGCTTTGTTCTGGAAAATAACAGTCTTCAACATCGAGTTCATAATAACCGATATGTTTTGCTAGTGCGTGAGCTAATGTAGATTTTCCTCCTCCATTCAAACCCAAAATTGCAACTCCATTCATCAATATTCTCCTTAAACTGAACTGTTTATTCTAAGTACAAGATTTCTTTCCCTTTACTTTTGGCATACTCAATTTCACTAGATGTACTTGCCCCAATATAACCGTTTACATTAATCACATAAATAGCATCTGATAAATCAATCTTCTTTTTATGTGATGAAGCCAACATTGATTCTGTTTCTTTGGTTATTTCAATACCCACCAAATTTTCAATAGTAAAAATTTGGTGTCCTTGAAGGGTTAATTTTTTTTGAGCTTCATCAATTTCATTTCTGAACCTGGCACTTCCACACAATGTAATAACCACAATTAATACTCCTTTCCCTGTATACTCTCTACATGGCCACCGGGAAATGTAAGTCCACCCCAGTCACAATGAATCTTATCTTAGACAAGAACAGTATCATTATAATACACCATGCACATATTAAACAACTTGATACCTGCCATTATTATCATTACCTTTCAATCTATCATTCCTTGATTACTTCATTAAGTATTATATCAGCAATTTCTCCTTGATCATTCTCCTCATTAAAGATCTTCTCGCTTATATTTCCAATGTAGTCATCTTGATTCCACCACCTGCGCATCTCTTCCTCACCAAATTCATGAGCATTTGGTTTCAGTTGATGCCGTTTTAAAGTTTCTTCAAAAGGTACATCAAAATAATATGCATAAATCTCATCCTTAAACAGCTCTTTGATATGAACAAATAAATTCTCATACCAAGAAGACTTCAAAATCCCTTCAAGAATAATTATTTTACTGTTACGTTTTCCATAACTAACTAATTCAATCAGTAACTGAATCGCTGCAGTATCAATCCCATCCTTCACATACAGCATTTCTCGCCTTACAACATCCTGTTGTATCAAAAAAGTTCCATGTCCAAGTTTCTTTTGTAGCAACTTTGCTGTTGATGTTTTACCACATCCTGAGTTCCCTCTTAAAATAATAATCTTTGATTGTTTTTCACTTTTATTCTTCATAAGATGCTTATCTCTTTTCTTGTATACAAATTTCCTATTTAAATTGAATCTCGATAATTGATTCATCGTCATGTACTATGAATGTCTCACTGAATTCTCCAATTTTATGAAGCAGTGGAGATAATGCATAAATATCTGGTTCAGATGAAAACTTATCCTTTGGTAATTGATGTAAATCGTTCACATCCATCCATATGTTATCTCCCTCACGATTATTTTCGATCAACTTTCCACTAAAGTACATTGTTTTGTACATAAAACACATATATCTTCTATCGGTTATTTTATGGCTCCAATGCACAACACCACAAGGAATCAACCCTTCTATGTCAAGTCCGGTTTCTTCTTTTACTTCTCTTATAGCACAATCCAATATTGATTCGCCTTTTTCAACATGCCCACCAGGAAAGCTAATTCCCGGATATTTTAGTTTGCGTTTTTGTGCTAAAGCACAGCCATCTTCTCTTTCAATCATCACAAGTGTAACTACTTCTACATTCATATTTTTCATTTCCTTATCTCTAGTCTTAATATCGGAATTTCTCTACTGCTACCGTTCAACACTCTATGATTCTTGCTTTTTTAAGCAATTGTCAAATTCATCAAATGATTCACTAAGAAACTCATCAATCAGTTTCTTTGATGCATTTACTTCATTAATGCGACTAGTATATTTATCAAGTGCTAAACCAATCAGTTCTTTGTACTTACTCTGAAGATTCTCTAAAGCCCATTGTCCACCTTCATACTTTGAACAAATTTTCTCTTCTCTAAGATAGCAAATGCTTCTACATATATTTAAAATATAATACTCAAAATCGGAATCTATCCCTTCTCTAGCTTCATTAAGGTCATACATAATTGCATCTAAATAATGATTTGATTCAACGTCTCCAAAAACTTCATCTATCGATAGACCATATATACATTTACCTCTAGCTTTTATAACCGTCATGTGCGCTAATAAATCTGGGTCATCTTCTCCTGCACAAATATAATCTGTATCTGTTTGATATCTTTTTTTATGATAATCTGAATAATGCAACAAAAACTTTGTAGGTTTTTTGGGTCTTTTTGTATCATCCAAATTCATCATACTTATCTCAATCCCTTTATAGGGCACTTCATTTTCAGCGTTTAAAAGCACTCTAATTAACTTGTGTTTGTCATAATTTCTCACTTCACGTCTTACGACTACAAGAAAGTCAATGTCGCTCACCTTAGGATTAAAACCTGTCATGACGTATGATCCATGTAAATATACACCAACGAGGTTATCTCCTAAAATCTGTTTGTAACTTTCTAAAATATTATTGATCAAATTATCGTATACCATATCTTCTCCATTTCTCACCTTTACAACTTCATTAACTCTTTTTTCAAGTCTTTCGGCATCTTTTCTAACGCATATCTAAATGTAGTTCTTGTAAGAGTACTTACATTTTCTCTTAAGTAATGAATTGTTTCATTTGGAAATTTGATGAAGCTATATTTCAGAACCCACCCAACTGCTTTTTGGATTAATGGATCTTTATCGCTTTTCATTTTATCACATATGCTTTCTACTTGATCAAAGGGAACAACTACTGTCAAACTAGAACCGGTCAAAGATACTATCCCAATGCGTTTTTGATTGAAATCATCTGTATCAGTCCATTTCTGACAGTATTTATAAACTTCAT
The DNA here is from genome assembly GCA_029935405.1 of Vallitaleaceae bacterium. Classification (GTDB taxonomy): domain Bacteria; phylum Bacillota; class Clostridia; order Lachnospirales; family Vallitaleaceae; genus UBA1351. Next base: position 2,853 of record JAOZKH010000168.1, read on the forward strand.
TTGGATATTTTGCCAATAATGGTGTCATCAACCTATAACAAAACTGATCACATTCACCCCATCCATTTATTGCTTCTGATATCCATTTCTCATATATAGGCATATACTCTAAGTCTAAAATTGAAGTTCTTTTCTTTAACCACTGTGTGGTTACTGAAAAAAGCCTTATATCTGGACAATAAATAAATTCTTCTATAGCTTCTAAAAACTCCATATCATCTTTTGGTAGTTTCCTGTAATACTTAATTTTTTATAGCGGTAACATATGATAAATTATGATCTGATTTACATGAATCAGCTTCTTTTATTTGCTTGTTGATTAGATCAAATTCATAAAGTGACATAACTGTTTTGTTGTTATTCTCGACATGATCCATATACATGTAAATAGAACCATCATAAAATCCAGTACTCCTATTACAGACATATGGATTTTTGATTACTCCTAAGAAACTTCTTTCAAGAGTCTCCATATTTAACATATAATAATTATACTCATTTAACTCATCATTATCCGTACTATAAACTTATTGATTCATATATAAATCTAAATAATCACCATTCTAGGAGGCATAATTATTGACCAACTATTTAATTTATGTGTTACCATTTTTTATTTAATGACATGTTTGATACAGTATTTTCAGAACATGAAAATCCGCTGGTAGCAAATTCAAACTTTATTAGCTCTATATTCAACAATAATTTCTTGTGTCTGTACCAGTTCATCTGATAAACTCACAATATCATAATTGGATTAAACTAGTGAATTGCTATCGCGATGGTTGTTATCCATTTATAAAATATATCAAATGATCTCTTTCGCTTTGTTTTTATCTTTTTATATAGTTCAACCATTCACTTTTTAGATTACTGTATGAATCCTCAAAAATCAACTCAAATGAATCTGTATTCCCACTTAATTGAAGTACCTTTCCTAGGGAATACTCATCTACTAAAAATGCAATAAATGACCCAGCTTCAAAGTAACTTAGTTCATCTCCTTCTTTTCGTAAACTCTCTTTTAACCCAAAATGTTCATATAATGGTTTCGCGTAATACTTGTCACCATTCCTTTCAATATAATTAAACATATACGAATTTGCATCATAATATAATCTCATTTCAAATTCCTCTTGTTTAAGAAAATCTTCTGTATGCTTAAAATAATAATCCATTAAATTATACTCCAAACTTTTTGGATCCAAATCATGATAGGATGCGTAATTTTTTAAAAAATATTCATGTATAATTTTCGAATTATACATATATTCGTTCGGACAGGCAATAACACCAAGATACTCTGCGATACCTTCAGATTCCCAGTGATCTTCTGGATTATCTTTCAAAAGTATATGGATGTACTCATGCGTATGTTGAGAAGGCTTTCTAAGGTAAATATTATCACCTATTGCTCGACTTTTATATATACTATCATCTAAATATATATTTAAGTTCGAATCCTTTCGATATTCCAACTTATATTCCATCGCTAAATTTGATACAATATCTAAAGATAATTTTCTAGATAATATATTTTTATATAAAAACTCATCTATATCACTGCTACGCTCAAGATTTCTCTCCATTTTATTAATATAATATGTTGTTTCCCCATGATATGCTACAAGATTACATTCTAAGTTTCTTTCAAATAGAACATACTTATATAG
>JAOZKH010000169.1 GCA_029935405.1 Vallitaleaceae bacterium
TAAGTGCAAGAAAAGGTTCAGTGCATGGACTTAAAGCAGTTCTAGATTATATAAAAAATGATGATAAAATACTAAATGGAAAACTCATATATGGAAAAGACTGCTTAACAACTAAAACCTTTGAAAGCATGATGCTGACTAAACAAGCATTTATGAAAACTGATGGCAGACAATACGAACACTTTATACAGTCATTTGCTAAAGATGATGATATAACACCAGAAACAGTACTTGAGATCAGTAAAAAATTAATTGAAGGATTACCACAATTTAAAGATTACCACTGCAAAGTCATGCTTTTATATCTTTGATCAAAAAAAACACTTATTTCTAGCTCTAATCTTTACAACTAGATATTTAAGTTAAGTTAATTTGATTAGGTAAATTAAGAACAATACTGTTTACAGTGTCTTCATCTACAAGCGGTACGTAAGCATTGTCTAAGTTACCTGAAAATTCTACTTTCATATTACCTTCTAACCTTTGCATTATATAATCCCCATGACAAGCAGGACAAGTAATATGATCACCCTCTCCATGTTTAGAAGTTGGTGCAATGATTGGACCACATTGACTACAAGTCATAAGCAATCTGTCATCACCACAATGGCCAAGTATATGATCTAAATCACCGTTTATACACAGATCGATAAATACAGACGTTAAGTCATTATCAAATTGTTTCCCTTTTTCATCTTCCAATATTAACAATGCTTTTTCTACAGGCATGCCATTTCTATAAGGTCTGTTACTGGTCATGGCATCAAAAGCATCTGCTATAGAAGTAATCATGGCAATTCGACTTAAGTTTGGTGGTATTTCTTTGTTTGGATAACCACGACCATCAAAACGTTCATGATGTAAAAAAACAGAATCTTTTAAGATTGGAAACAGTGGATGTGAACTGATTAAACTAAGCCCAATGTTTGGATGTTGTTTCATCACATCATATTCATCATCTGTTAAAGGACCAGGTTTAAGTAAAATGGCATCGTTGATACCAATCTTACCAATATCATGAACCAAACCACCTAAATGAACAATAAACAGTTCATCTTCAGATAGACCTATTTTCTCACCGAGTTTTATGGCATATTGACTCACCCGCCAAGTATGACCACCTGTATAAGGGTCTTTTGCTTCTATAACGGTGGCCAAAGTTACAATTGAACGAATCAACTCTTTATCTATTCTAAATTCCATGTTTACCTCCAAATCAATAGTGATAATGATAGAAATCATTAATACCTAAATTCTGCGTTAAATAGATTAATTGTTAGAATTCATCAAAGTTATGATAAACTCTAATTTCACTTACTATATTTTACCATATAACAACTCTCATTCCAATGATTTATCTGAAAATTCTGTGATGATATATTTTCTTGAAAATCATCATCATAGAAAATAAACCACATAAGTATTTTATGAAGCTAATACTAACTATACATTCGTGAACTATCAATTAGTAACGGCCAGTCCATACCGTTTCATAGACTTCTTGATAGGGGTAGTTTTTACAAATTTTCATAATTACTGACCGAGCAGTTTTTATAATTTTTCCTGCAAGAAATACATATTTTAAACGAAACGTCTTAATTTGTTGCCTATATTCAGCAGGGGTTAAAAAATCAAATTTAAACAACAAAAATATATTGTATGATAACATCATCATTTGAAATACAGCTTCATTCGCCCAAAATGATTTTAGGATAAGATGACCTACATACATATCATACTTTGCTTCTTTGATGTAGTTTTCTGCATTACCTCTTTTTTCATAAGTAATAACTACTCTTTCAGATCGTAAATCTGTATTGGTAACAAATGAAAAATATTGGTACTCAGCACCAGGTAAAAAAGATAATTGAACTCTTTCATTTTCAGGTTTAAGCACGCGAGAAACCACAAATCTTCTTTTTTTATGCCATGTGTTTAATTTGGTGAAGAGTTCCATCGTCTCTCGACCTTCTTCACCGTAAGTAAAAGGAATTTGTGAATCGGTGACTTCATTAGTGAGTGTAGAGTAAGCTTTAGCTTTAATCAGATACTTGCAATTAAAAGACTCTATAGTTTGAATAATATTCTCATCAAAATATCCACTATCCATTCGAAATAGGATATCTAAATCATCTGTTTTTATGTTCGCAACAATTTCTTTAATCATTTCTGCAGCTCCGTTTGCAGTATATGTATTACCACTTCTCATAAAACCAGTTATATAGGCTTTAAGTTCATCACAAAATGCAAATTGTATATTGTAACATCAATTCCCAACTTTTTTAGGGTTATAACCTTTTTTAGCACCTTCTTGATTACCTTCTACATTTACAACACTACTATCAATATCAATTGTGATTTGTTTTAAACCACTTTTAGAAAGTAGCTTTTTAAACACTTTGAAATTGATATCTCGAAACATTTGCGTTGTCTTATATGTAAAATTTGAGAGAAATCTTGAAACGGTACTAGGTGCTTTTACAGAAATATCAAACTCTTTGACCAGTGGATCATTTTGAAGTAGCTTTAGACGTTCTAGCTTGTCTATGCCAATGAAATGACCACAGAGCATTGTCTTTATATGGTTCATTTTGATTCTGTCGTATCTTCTACAAACAAAAGCACTCTAAGCTAAGATGTCTCTAGGCTTAAGGTGCTTTTTGAAATTTCACATGTATGGCTATTTTACTTTTACATTCAAATAATCTAAAATTAATTGTTGCTCTTCATCACATTCTGTAAGTATTGTCGTTGCAACACCTTCTATCTCTACCGTTTCTTTTCGAATACTTTTTAATCTTTCTATTATGTGTTTAAAGGTATATTTCTTATTTTGTCCGTCTCGATCGGCTTCGAAAAGCGGTAGTAGCCTTTGTTTTGCATTCCACATTAAATAATATGCTAACATACATAAAAAAACATGACATTTCATTCTTTCATCTGTTTTATGATAAATGGGACGTATTTCTAATTGAGCTGTCTTTAGGTTTCTAAATGCTTGTTCTACCCCAATTAACTTTCGGTATTTTTTAACAACTTCTGATATATTCATATCTTCTTCTTTAACATCTGTAAAAATAACATACAACCCATCTAAAGCTTCTGCTTCTTGAATTTTCTTTTGATTTCTTTCCCAACTGATTTTCCCATCTGTTATATTGACTTTAAGTAATTTGCCAACTTTATATTTGTTTATTACCTTTCCAACACGAATCCCTGTCGTTGCATCATCTGCGGGTCTTTTAAGATTTGATATTTTTTCTAATTGAGCTTCAGTCTTTGTAATTAGAATCTCACGCGTTGCTTTATCTTTTTCACCACGAACATTATTCTTACTTAATCCATATCTTATTTCTGGTTTGTTCGGATCTATAACTTGAATAGTCTCTTTTTTATCAAACATTGACATTTGAACGAATTCTTTTTCGCATAATTCTGCTAATTGAGAGTGAGTAAGTGCAGAGATCGTTCTAATATAATTAATTTCATTTTCCTGTATACGGCTAAATTGAGTTTGAGTAATCATGCCACGATCACCTACAAAAATAGCGTTTTCTATTCCGAAATCCTTTTTTATTTGAATAATCTTTTTTTCTATCGTTGAATCATCTTTCGTATTTCCTCGGAAAACTTCAACTGCAATTGGACAACCTTCGCTACTACATATAAGACCAATAACAATTTGTTCGTGACCTTTCTTTTTATCTCTATTATAACCCCAAGTAACAATCTCACTATCACCATATGATCCTTCTAGATAACTGCTAGTAATATCATATAAAATAATACTATTATTATTCAAATGTTTCTCTGCAAGCTTTTTCTGTATTGCATTTTGTCTTTTATACAACTTGTCCATTGATTGATAGCAATGTGTATTGGCATCAATTTTATCTTGAGCAACACCGCATACGTCCCACAAACAGCTATCTGACGTTACTCTAGTTAATGATAGTTTGCTGCCTGCATAAATTACTTTACCGATAATCATTGCAAGACAATCATGGACCCATTTTTCAGAAGTTCTTGAATACATCATTTTATCTAATTCCAAATCTTTAGCTAATTGTAACAAGGCATAAGATGCACCATACTCTTTAGAATGTTTTATCACAAAATCTTTTTTCAATACTACATTTCCTTGAAGTGCAGCTTGTATCAATTTAAGCTGTTCAAAAGAAAGACCTGTTAATGTAGAAATGGTTTCATGTGAATTCTTACCATCTTTGCGGAATGAAGTACGAATAAGTCCACGCGGATTTTTTCTGTGAGTCTGTATTTCTAAATGTACTCGTCTCTTATTATTCATCTGGCACCTCCTATGGTATGTCTTAATTATACCACATATCCGTTTATGTTTCAACGATTATTTACAAAATGTATGGCTATATTTGTAATGGAAAAATCGCTATACCTACCTAATTGGAATAGGTACAGCGATTTATGGGTCAGAAGATACGTGAGAACAAAACATTTAGAAATGGAACTATTGATGGCTTTACAGTAGCAGCCATT
>JAOZKH010000170.1 GCA_029935405.1 Vallitaleaceae bacterium
TGAAAAATCAGCATAGCCTGATATATCATTTAATGCTCCTTCATAAAGAGGTAAAGCCAATAGGCCTTTATAGAAGTTTTCATCAGGCATAGAAATATTATATTTCTTACCTCCTAAGAATGTAAATGTTAAACTATAAATGTACAAAAGTTACAACATAAAAACGTACAAATTTGTACATTTTAAATAATGATTTTGATATAATGATTCATCATATATGAAAGGATGAAATCATGAGAATAGACATATTAAAATCATTAACATCTTATACACGAGAGGAGCTTTTACTGTTGAATCATAGCGAAATGGCTAGAAGATATAATTGCGATCGTAGAACTATTAAACGATACATCGAAAAGCCAAGTGAAACCACAAATACTAAAATGGTAAGAAAAACAAAAGAAACCTTATTAGAGGGATATCATGAGATAATTACAGACAAAGTTGACAAATATGGTGCTACAGCTATGGCTGTTTATCTTTTTATCAAGAAAAAAGGTTATATAGGTAAGTACACCACAGTTTCAAATTTTGTTAGAGCACATAAGACTGAAGCTCAAAAGAAAGCGACAATACGCTTTGAAACAACACCTGGTTTACAAGCACAAGTAGATTGGAAAGAAGACTTAAATATGGTTAACCGCTCAGGGGAAATATTTAATATAAATATATTTCTCATAGTTCTTGGTTATTCTAGACTTAAATACGTAAAATTAACATCTGACAGAAATCAAGGAACGTTATTCACCTCAATGATAGATGCATTTAGCTACTATGGTGGTATACCCTCTGAAATCTTGTTTGATAACATGAAAACAGTTGTAGACCAAAGTAAATCAAATTTTAGACAAACCGTTTTTAACGAAACTTTTAGATTTTTTTCCCACGATTCAGGATTTAAGCCAATTGCATGCCGGCCTTACCGACCACAAACAAAAGGTTATGTAAAGACTTTTATTATGTAAAGAAATGTGTGCTAGAGCCAAGAAATATAAAGACTCTAGCTTGAATTTCTTTACATAATAATTAGCAACGATTAAAGCTTTTTAACCAATCTTTGAGATTTTGATTATTGTCCCATGTGGCATCTTCTTCTGGTACGATTTCTTTACTTGCAGCTTCAATCGCCTGACGTTTGTGCATTGAGTTTGCTTTTGCATAAATTTCTGTCGTAGTTACACTAACATGGCCCAGAAGATCACGAATATAAATTAAATCTACACCTGCAACTACTAGCTCCATAGCAGTCGAATGTCTTATTTTATGTGGGCTAAGATCTTCTGGAACTAATGATTTATCAATAGTTCTTGCTTTAGTACTATATTTCTTTATGATATAGTTTATTCCCTGTCTCGTAAAGGCTTGCTTCATATGATTTTTAAAAAGAATTTCCTGTAATTTTTCGGATTTGTCATAGCCTTTTGACATAAGATATTTCTGGATATAAGGAATCATTCTTTTTAATAATGGAACATATCTACTTTTTTTCCCTTTTCCATGTACTAATAATGTATATGGAACTGTTAATGAAATATCTTTTACTCGGATTTGAATCAACTCGCTTACTCTGATGCCAGTCGTATACATAAGTAATAATATAACATAATCCCTTAAACCATTTGAACTATTTAAATCAACCTGATTCATTAAAAGTTTTACCCCTTCTGTTTTTAAATAGGAAATTTCTTTCTGTCGAGTCTTTTTAACTGGTAGATTCAAAATTTTCTGGTACTCATTTAGATAATCAGGATATTCATACTTGAGAAAATGTACAAATCCTTTAATTGCAGCCTGTCGCTGATTTCTCGTGTTTGTATTATTACCTCGTTTCTCTTGCAACCAATTTAAGAAATCTATAGTATTTTCATATGTCAAATCTGAAATTTTTAGTTTTTCAACTGAAATTTTTTGTGTTTCTTCCATATAAGTTAGTAAAAGTATAAATGTATACCTGTACGAATCAATAGTTAGTGGACTACTTCCTCGGTTATCTGGAAGGTATCTAGTTAGATACTTATTTAAATATCGTGCAAAATCAGTTGTCTTCATTTTCGATCCCTCCAAAAATACAATCAACAGACTTGTGAAACTTTTCCTCAATATATGGATAAATTTGCATGGTCAGACGTATATATCGTTCTGTTGCAAAAATAGTCTTATGTCCTAAATATGTAGAAAGAATTGGTAATGCCACATACATATCAAGTCCAGAATCAATCATTTGCTTAAAAGATTTAACGGCCATATGGTGTCTAAAATCATGGATTCTTGGCCCATTACCTCCACCAATATATGGAATACCTGCTCGTTTAAGAAATAAACGATGCGCATTATATATGGTTTTCCCATCTATTCGTTTACCTACTGTATTAGTAAAAATATAATCGTCATCAGTTAACATATAGAAACATTTATCAGCAAACTGTTTCATAAGATCATTAAGTTCATTTCCTAAAACAATATATCTTTCACAATTATTTTTTGTTTCGAATAGTTTTACAATACCATCTTGAAGGTCAACATCCTGTTTTCGAATTCCAAGTGTCTCATTCAGTCTTGTACCACAACTATAAAGTATTCGGAATAAAAGTGGATATTGAATATTATTCTTCTTATTTTTTGAGCTGATATAGGTATCTACAGCAATAAAGTATCTAATGCATTCATCATCCGTATAAATATGTGGTTGAAAGTCAGTAGGTCTGTATCTGATATCTCTTACCACAAAAACTGTATATCCTTTTTTTGAAAGGTAAATTAGAAACTGTTTACTTGCATTTATACGGCTATAGTGTGAAGTCACAGCTTCTCCAATCTCTTTTTTTAACCAATGCGCAGCATTTTCGGTTGTAAAAACTGGTTCATTTATATTCTCTTTACAACAAAAACGGTCGAATTTTCTGAGTATACAATAAAAACTAGTTTCTTTAAAACCAGAGGCTTCCCGATCATCTAGATAATGATACATTTCGTCCGCAAATGATGAGTTGAATAATGGTCTGCTCATAATTCACCTTCTGTTCTATAATGAAACGAAGAAATAGTTGGTATAGGAAGGACACACTGCCGAAGTTTTTCAGTATCAATAGACAGATACACTTTAGTAGTCGCAGTGTTTTGATGTCCCATTACAACACTGATAATTGGCATGGATATATTTTTCTTGAGCATATTTGTAGCTAGGCTATGTCTAAGCGAATGAGCTCCATGTTTTTTGTTTTCCCAATTTTTGATGTTTGCTAATCGCATATATTTTGTAACAATGGAGTGAATTGTCGGCGAAGAAAGTGGTTTTCCTTTTCTTGCGGAATCAGCTGCGACAATAACTTCGGGAGTATTAATTGCCGATCTTCCATTTTTTGTATAATCAATAATTGCATTACCAACTGATGCCAACAAAGGAAATTCAACTGGGTTCCCTGTTTTATGCTGGTTAAAACGAATAACATTATTATCCCAGTCGATATAGTCAAAACGAAAATGTGTGATATCACCTGAACGCCAACCGTATTGTGCCGCTAGAAGTAAAATAAGGTAATCACGTTTACCAATAGAAGACGATCTTTCTACAGACTCAATAATTTTCTGTATCTCGTTTTCATCGTATGTCGTGGGAAGTTTGGATTGTTTTCGATAATTATCTTGTAATACATAAAATGAAAGGTCTTTATCTATATTTCCTTTATCAAAAGAAAAGCGCAAAAAAAGTTTAATAGTTCTGCCTGCATTATGTCTTGAAGCAAGAGAATAACTTTTGAACTTAAAAAAACTTTCAATAGTATCTGTATTTAGTTTTTGTAGTGAAACCTGTCTAATCCATAAGTACTGTTTCAATTCATAAAGATATAGCTCTTTTCCTTTAATTGTACTAGGAGAAAGTTGAAGTGTATTTTCACAAAATTTAATATACTCTAGTACCAGTTTACCTATAGGGTCATTAAAATCATGCTCTATCTTAGGCGTTCGGAATTCAAAATCACCATCTCTTTGATATGAAATAAGCATTCTTATTGAACGGAGTTTTATCCGAACAGAGTCTTTTATATCTTCGGTAAGAAGATGAGCACCAAATACTTCATTGCAATAAGTATAGCCAATTTCTTGATTAAATTCAGTATAATTGTGACTTTTCATCCATTCATAAAGTTCATTCCATCCAGTTACTAATTTTTCATAATGATAAGATCTGTACTCCCGTTGCCGTAATTCATCATCACATAAACTCCGTAGTTTTAAAAAATTTGTTACCATAAACACAAAACCTCCTTAATTGTTTTGATTTATATGTAACATATGTAAATTATTATGTAAAGAAATTCAAGCTAGAGTCTTTATATTTCTTGGCTCTAGCACACATTTCTTTACATAATAAAAGTCTTTACATAAGATTTTTTATGTAAAGATTAACATAAAAAAAGTAAAATTGAACGTTTCTTCAAAACGTTGAAATCACAGCATTTGAGTGGATTAAACATGAATGATTTTAAGTCTCTTGATGAGCTTAAAGAGTCTTT
>JAOZKH010000171.1 GCA_029935405.1 Vallitaleaceae bacterium
ATTTATACGAAATATAGTATATTTTTTTAGTCTTTACTTGACATAGGCAGATGAAACTCACAGGGCTGGGGCGAAAAGCTATCAGAAGATTATGGATTATTATGAACCTGAATTTTTGCTTGGAATGACAGCGACTCCAGAAAGAACAGATTCATATAATATTTGTAAAGATTTTGATTATAATATTGCATATGAGATTAGATTAGAACAGGCAATGGAAGAGAATATGTTAAGTCCTTTTCACTATTTTGGTATTTCAGAACTGACTATTGATGGCAATGAAGTTGATGAAAACACAGATTTTAGACTGTTAGTTTCTAATGAGCGTGTTAATCATATTATTGAGAAAATAAAATTTTATGGTCATGATGGTGAACATGTTAGAGGTCTTGTTTTTTGTAGTAGAAATGATGAAGCTAGAGAACTGTCAAACTTATTTAATGCAAGAGGATTCAAGACAGCTGCATTATCAGGAAGTGACTCTCAAGAGGAAAGAGAAGCAATAATTGAAAGACTTGAATCAGATGTTGAATTTAGTAGATTAGATTATATCTTTACGGTGGATATTTTTAACGAAGGCGTGGATATTCCATGTATAAACCAAGTGGTTATGTTAAGACCTACAAAATCCGCCATTATTTTTGTTCAGCAATTAGGTAGGGGACTCAGAAAAACTCGAGGCAAGGAATTTGTTGTAGTGCTTGATTTTATTGGGAATTATTCGAATAATTTTATGATACCAATGGCGCTCTCTGATGATAGAAGTTATAACAAGGACAATGTTAGACGGTTTGTTTCTGAGGGAAGTCGTGTGATTCCAGGATGTTCAACGATTAATTTTGATACGATTTCTAAGAAGAAGATTTATGAGGCTATTGATAATGTGAATTTTAATAGTGTTAAGTATATTAAAGATAGTTATCAAAATCTTAAGTTTAGACTGGGTAGGATTCCTAAACTGATGGATTTTGAGGAACATGATTCTATGGATATGGCTAGGATTATTACAAATAATTCTATTGGGTCTTATTACATGTTTTTGGTAAAGTATGAGACTGAATTTGAGATACGTTTAAATGATATTCAAAAAGAGATGATTGAATTTATTTCTAAGAAGATCGCTCTTGGAAAAAGATTACATGAATTGATTGTTCTTGAGGAAATATTAAAGAAAATAGAAATACTATTTGATGGACAAAAGATGGTTGATGATGTTGGCATTATTGCTTCTATGGAGAAACGGTTGGTTGAAGAATATGATGTTTTTGTAGAGGAAAAGACAAGAGTAAATGTGGTGAATGTATTGACGAATGAATTTGCTACTGGGACGGCAAGGGAGACTTATAAGAATTGTGTTTTTATAGAAGATTTTGGTAGAGGATATGATGTATCAGATCTTTTTCTTGAACAATTAAGAGAGCCCTTTTTTATGGAAATAGTCAAAGAACTAGTTGAGTTTGGTTTCTATAGGAATAAGGTTTATTATGGTGAACGTTATAAAGGAACAAGTTTTCAGTTGTATCAAAAATATTCTTATGAAGATGTATGTCGATTGCTTGAATGGGAGAAAAATGTTGTTGCCCAAAATATTGGTGGTTACAAGTATGATGATAAGACAAAGACTTATCCCGTTTTTATTAACTATAACAAGGAAGATCACATTAATGATTCTATAAAGTATGAGGATAGGTTTAGATCTTCATCTAGATTAATAGCTATTTCAAAATCTAAGAGAAAAGTTACATCCCCAGATATCGTTCGTGCTTATGGTGCCCGTGATAATGGTGTGAAAATGGAGCTTTTTGTTCGGAAGAATAAAGATGACAAGGTGTCTAAGGAGTTTTACTATCTTGGGCGTATGGATACTGTTGGCGATCCAAAACCGATTATTATGGGGGAAGCGGGATTGAATGCAGTTGAGCTTGAATATCAGTTAGACACTGGTGTGAGAGAAGATGTTTATGAATTTATTGTTGAGGAGTAATATTTCGGCACTAAAATCACCATGAATTTATGAAGAGACATAATTTATTGACTTTTCGTCACAAAAAACATATAATATTAGTGACGAAATAATTGGAAGACATAGGCTGGGATTACCCATTGCCAATGTTGAGAGGTTGTTATATGGAAAGAAATATTGTTATAAATGAAATTAGAGAAAGAATTTTTAAATCGAAGAAAGGGCAGGTTTATACATTGACTGACTTTCTAGACTTAGCCAGCTATGATGCGACGAGAAAAGCATTATCAAGGTTGGAAAAATCTGGTGATCTCATAAGAGTTCTTCGTGGTATCTATAAAGTACCAAATTATAATGACTTTCTGCAGCAAGAAGTCCCGGTATCACCAGATGATGTTGCCAGGGCGATTGCGAAGGAAAGGAATTGGACCATTGGTCCTAAAGGAGACGCTTCGTTGAATCTTCTAGGATTAACAACGCAGGTCCCTGCGGTATATGAATATATATCTGATGGCCCGTATAAGAATATTGATTATAGCGACATCACAATTAAGTTCAATAAACGTTCTAATAAGAATATTAGTGGAAAAACATATAAGACTATACTGATTATTGAAGCTCTTCGAACCTTAGGGCAAGAAGGTGTGAACGATACCATAAGAAATCTAATTGCTAAAAAATGCACCTATGTGGATTATGAACTACTATTTGAAGATGGTAAGTCATGCAGTAGGTGGATATTTGAAGAAATAAAGAAAATATTGATAATTGGAGGATATGACATTGCTGCGATGTGCTGAAATGGTAATTAACAAGTAAATTAGTATTATCGTGATGATTATTATTACGATAATACTAATTTTACTTTTGCATAATAATGTGATATCCTAAAAATAGTCAGAGGAGGCATTATATGTTTGTAGGTAGAGAAAATGAAATGAAACAATTAAATAAATTTTACAATAGAGATAGTTTTCAGCTACTCGCTTTGTATGGAAGGCGAAGAGTTGGTAAAACAGAACTTTTGAAGAGATTTTCAAAAGATAAATATTGTCTATTTTTTTCTGCTGAAGAAGCAACAGACATACTTAACTTAAGAAAAGCATCTGAACAATATGAGAACTTAATTGGCACCAAAATTGGCACCTTAAATACTTGGGAAGATTTTTTTGAAGGCCTAGCGAAATTAAGTGAAGATAAAAGAATCATATTAATAATTGACGAGTTTCCATATTTACAAGCTAGTTATTCTGGCTTTCTTAGTAAGTTTCAGCACATAATTGATCATTTACTTTTGGATACAAATATGATGGTTGTCTTAAGTGGGTCATCAATTAGTTTTATGGAAGATGAAGTTTTTTCACAAAAAAGTCCATTATTTGGAAGACTTAGTGGACAATTATTTTTGAAACCTTTCGATTACATTGATGCAGGAAAAATGTTTGAAGACTATAGTAATATTGAAAAGTTAGAAAGCTACTTTATATTAGGTGGTATACCACAATATTTAAAGGAATTTTCTACATCAAAAACAGTTAAAGATAATATTATAGATTCAATACTAGATTCAACAGAAGCCTTGTATCATGCTCCGAATAACTTGATTCGTCAAGAACTTAGATCACCAGCGGTTTATAATTCTATACTTGAAGTAGTTTCAGAAGGTGCATCAAAGTCTAATGAGATTAATACTAAAATTGGAGTATCTCAAAGTGTAGGGCAAAACTATATGACTACATTAGTTAATCTCCACATGTTAGACAAGAAGAAACCTATAGGTGAAGCTACTAAGAGAAAGACTATATATCGTGTATCAGATTTTCTATTTGACTTTATTTACAAATTTGCATATCGATATAGGAGTCCAATTGAATTAGGTATGGGTGAATTAGTTTTTGAACAACATATTAAAGATCAGCTACCTGCACATTATGGTAAAAAGTTTGAAATTGTTTGTTTACAATATTTAAATAAACTTAATAGTATTGGTAAGTTACCTATACTATTTGAAGAAATGGGAACATGGTGGGGATCAAATCCACAGTCTAAACGAGCAGAAGAAATTGACATTGTCGGACTTAACAAAACCTTTGGCTTATATGCTGAATGTAAGTATAGAAATGAAAAAGTCGGTAAGAATGTTCTAGATAGTTTGAAAGCAAAGAGTATGCTGATACCAAGACTTGAAATGTGTTACTTTCTTTTTTCTAAAAGTGGTTTTACTAAAGAATTGATTGAATATGCAAATCAACATAAGGAAGTTAATCTTGTTACTATTAGTGATTTGTTTGGTTAGATAATCAAGAAGAATACATAGTTAAGTTAAACGAAAAACTTTTGGAAGAATGTAATGAATGGATTGAAAGTTCAGAGCCTAGTGAAATTGCTGATATTCTGGAAGTAATAGATTCAATCATGAGAGCTAATGACATTACAGTGGATGAAGTTAATATACTCAAAGAAAACAGGAATATTCAGTTATGTAGGGATAGATGCATGTAAAGGCAAATGGCTAGC
>JAOZKH010000047.1 GCA_029935405.1 Vallitaleaceae bacterium
GTCAAGATATACAATCCTTGAGTTTCCGTTGTTATACAATCCTTGAGTTTCCGTTGTATACCATCCTTAGTTTTTTGTCATAATAGTGTTCACTGGGCAAATACAATACCCAGAACAACTGATTTTGAACATTCTTCATTTTTTATCCTAAATTCAGAAAACCCCTTTTCAGGGGTTTTGATTAATTCTTCTTAAGTTTTCTTGTACTGATACCAAAAGGTAAATATAATGGGCAGAAACTAATTACACCTGTAAGGATGAAGACGATACCTAATAAGGATATATATCTTAATCCTCCTTCAAGAATAAAAAATAATGATAATACTGCCAAACCTAAAACTATTCTTATAATACGGTCAAGTTGACCAACATTTTTCTTCATATAATGCACCTCCTGATACTATAATAACTGAAATATAAAGATAGGTTAAGTGACTAAGTCACATAAGCTATAAATCTATAACTTCTATCCTACCCCGAAACAGTTTTACCTTTCCTTCTTTTTCCCATTTCTTCAACTGCCTAGAGATAACCTCTCTCGCTGATCCAAGATGGCCAGCCAACTCTTCATGAGTCGTATAAACAACTGGATATCCCTTCTCCAGCAACCACCGTTGTAACCGATTTTCTAACGTATCAAGTACGATACCCTCTATCTTAGCTGTTATTTGAATTAGTCTTGTTGAAATAAGTTTAAATACATAATTCCTTAAACTTTCTTCTTCGTAAAATATTCTTAGGAACTCTTTTTGAGGAACAAGAACACATTTAATATCTGTTGTGGCCTTTGCAAATGCCATATAATTATTGTTTGATAAAACACAGCTTAAGTTCAGAACACATGATTCACCTGTTTTTATAGTATAAAGTCGAAAGTGTTTACCATTAACACTTAGCTTATATACCTCTATTTCACCATTTATTAGAAACAGAACTTGTTGACATTGGTCATTTTCATTAAGGATTTCATATTCTCTATCTAAGGCAATTTCATTTTGAAACCATTTTTTATTATTATCCGATAAATCATTATAAAACTCTAAATTCATAAACGCTCCTTTATTTCGACTTTAAATAATCACCATTATACTATAATTATATCACTACTTAGGAGAATTCGATAGAATGATTCAATACCAACAACCTTACCATCATCATCTATGCCAATATATAAATATCCACCATTTTTAGAATTATACGCTTAAACTATATCTTTGTAAACTTATTTATAGGATGCCTCTAATAGTATCGATGGTTCGAAACAATACATATCTTATGCAGATCATTGCATACTTTTTCCTGAAATAGATTTACAAGGGCTAAAGTGCCAAACATGGTTTCAAGCCAAAGAATCTTTACGCTAAAATTAACAAATTCGTATCTTCACATTTTTATGAATTCTTTTCTGTTACAATACCTTACACAATTTCAACAACTCTATCTGCCTGAGTTTCAGCATCCTCAGGATTATGAGTGCCATAATAGTAGTAATGCCGATTTCTCGAATAATCCCAAAAAGTTCTTCTCGAATACTCTTTAAGATGTAGTTATCAAGTTCAGTTGTAACAATGGTTCCTTTTCCATATAATAGTTTATTATCTAAATATATTTCATCAGATTTAGGTTTCTCTAAACCTGATATCATTTTTAATAGCGTAGATTTGCCAGCACCACTAATGTTAATGTGAGTTCCATTAATACTAATTCCTGTTTTTTCAGTGAATTTTTCATATAATTCTTGGTCCGTATCATAATGTCTGTCTGTATAGATATTGACCACTTTTTCTTCTTCTTTTATCCCACATCTTGCAATACTTAGTGCTAATACTGCAATTATAATAATAAATATTTTTTTATTTCTTTTCTCCGTTCTTTTTTTTATCCTAAATTCAGAAAACCCCTTTTCAGGGGTTTTGATTAATTCTTCTTAAGTTTTCTTGTACTGATACCAAAAGGTAAATATAATGGGCAGAAACTAATTACACCTGTAAGGATGAAGACGATACCTAATAAGGATATATATCTTAATCCTCCTTCAAGAATAAAAAATAATGATAATACTGCCAAACCTAAAACTATTCTTATAATACGGTCAAGTTGACCAACATTTTTCTTCATATAATGCACCTCCTGATACTATAATAACTGAAATATAAAGATAGGTTAAGTGACTAAGTCACATAAGCTATAAATCTATAACTTCTATCCTACCTAGAAACAGTTTTACCTTTCCTTCTTTTCCCCATTTCTTCAACTGCCTAGAGATAACCTCTCTCGCTGATCCAAGATGGCTAGCCAACTCTTCATGAGTCGTGTAAACAACTGGATATCCCTTCTCTAGCAACCACTGTTGTAATCGATTTTCTAACGTATCAAGTACGACGCCCTCATTAATGTAAATACACCCAGGATTTCTCCAGTATGTTGTTCTTCTTTTGGTTTCCAATAGTGATTTAGCAAATCTGTATACTAATCAAAACTTCTTTTTCATGTTCAAGTTTTCTCAACTCCTGCTGTATCGTTATGCGTTTTTCCTCATACTGTTTTTTAATGCTTTTAATTCCTTTTGCTGTTGCAAAGAAATCTATATTCTTAAGAATAAACTCTGTATTTTCGATATGAAGCCTAGTTAGTTGTCTATCAAGATCGATAATAATTGCCTTCATTGATTTGATAACATTATCAAAATTACGTTTTTCTTCCTTAGCCTGTAAATAATTATCATATCTAAGTTCTAACACTTCTGAAGAATTTATATTGTACTTTTTGTATTGAAACTCTAATAATTGTTGATTATGTACAAATTTAATTTTGGTTTTATTAATTAATTTAATCGCTCGTTCTTGCATTAATTGATTTTTTTTAATTTCATGATGACAGTAACGTCTAAATATATAAGCCCACAGAAATAAAAATGTAATAGTAATAATTGCCACAAGTGAAGGCAAAAAAACATCTTTATCATAGATCAACAACATACTTGACAAAACAACTCCGGAAACAAGTGCTGCAAATGCTATAAATATCAAAAATGATTTCAAAAAAGTTAATGCTCGTCTCAAGTTCCGAAAGTTATATAATATATCTTGCTTTTCTCCTTCAAGAATATCCCAGTCATGTTTAACTTTTTGTTGATTATCCTCATGATCCTTTAGTATCTCAATTGCTTTTGGAATATCTTTAACATACAATCCAATAGAAGGATGTTCCTTAGCCTTTGACTCGATACTCTGTTTTTCTATTTCCTCTTTAACAACTAACATTTCTGAATACTGCTTGCACAGTGCCTGTATCTTAATTGCTAATTCCTGAGACAATTCAGAAATCCGTTCTACAACTACAAATTCATTCATAAATGAACTATACGTTCCAGATAGAATTCTCGATTTCTTTTCATTAATTTCCATCATATGTTCAATCTTAATTTGTTTTTTAGGGTCATTAATAAGCTTTTCCACATCTAAGCCTATTAGTAATTCTTCTTCATAAGGTTTAAAAAAAGCTTTGATATGTGAAACAAACTCTACTAATCGTTTGAAAAAAACTTTCATTCCTTTACCTTCCAATTCTTATTCTCTAAAATCGTCAAATATATATGACGGTATTTATCTTTCCAAATGTCAACTAATTGTTTATTATAAAAATGTTTTCGTGATAAATCTTTAGAATACTTTGTAAGTTTAGCCAATTGATTATAATAAATCTGACTTTCGTTAAACGATAAATTGTTTTTGATGACTTTATTAATAGTTCTAACACTATTGATAATCTGTCCAAGCTTACTATAACATATTGATTGATAAATATATAAATCCGTCCATTTTTCTAAGTCTAACTCAGTATCTTGAACTATTTCTAAAGCTTTGTCAAACATTTTCAAATCAATATAAGTTTTTGATAGTTTAACAATATATCTATGATGGTCAAATCTAATAAGTGAAATCAAATAACTTTCCATAGCAACTAATTGATTTGATGTGATCATATATTTCATATAATATTCTACGTAATGAAATTTCAAACGAACACTGGTCAATTGCAGGTAAGAAGTAATACTATTGTCCATATCACCAATCAAATCATAATACCATATAAGGAAGCTAAAATCATCATCAGAAACAGGCAATAAATTCTCTGCTGTTTCTTGTAGTAATTTTTTATCATCAAGTTTCTTTAATATATATTTAACTTTAATTAGAACCAGATAAAACTGTTTATTTCTCGTAATAGAATATGCACGTTCAATAAGCTTTAAACCTTCATTTTCATTGCCTATACTAATTAAAATTAATCCAATATTACAGAAAACTTTTCCATTTTCTTTACTAGATAAGACTTTATTATAATAAAACAGGCTTTTGTTAAGATTATCTATATCATAATAATAATCACCTAAATTTATCAATAATTCAATTAATAATTTATCTTTATCTTCAAGCCACTTTGTATCACTAATTAAATCTACAATCTTACTAAAATGTTCTTTTGATAAATTTCCTGCTGCAATATCTACAAAATCTGTAAGATGATTATGGATATACTTAACTAAACCATCTGCTGTTTTAAATTCAAACTGATGACTAAGCTCAGAAAATATTTTATATAATTCTTCATCTAACATTCTTGTGATGTAAACAGCCATTATATTAAGCCCTCACTAATTCTGCTAATTTATATGCAATCTGGTCTAATATCGTGTGAAATTCATCGTCCATTGAATAATAATATCCGCCGTTTTTAGTTAACGGTGTATATGCAGACAAGCTTTTCTTATCCTTTTTTGCAACCACATAACATACTGCTCCTGAGTTTTCTAATACTTCAACTACCTGCTCAAGAGATCGTCCATGATGTGTCGGAATATGTGGTGGTGCATCTGTAATCAAAACAAATGCTTTATAACTGTTTTTGCTTGGTCTTTTATCTAAATATTCAATTGCTGTTTCTAGAGCTTCTAATGATGATTCTGGAATATCTCCACCATAAGTTCTAGGTATTTTCATTACATTCTTCTGAAATTTTCTAACATCTTTAGTCCATTTGTAAATCTTAGGTTTCTCTCTCTCTCCTAAATCTCCAAAACCAATAAGTCCTAATTGATAATCGATGCCTTTATCCATCAAAATATTAGAAAACTCAATTGCCTTCTCCTTAACACCATCAATATATAATTCCATACTACCTGTTGTATCAATAATAAATGCAATATCCATCCCTGTTACATCTTGCACTTTTTCGCCATCACTAATTGGGGAAATAGTACTTGCTCTATCAAATGAATTAGACACAAGTTTTCCCGATACTCTATCTTTTACTGCAACTTCAAATATATTATCATCATTAATTGTATAAGTTATTGATAATTCACTATTATCGGTAATACCTTCAAGGGTTAATGATCCAATATACTTTCTGTCCTTCTCATTCCCGTCTTCCCATTGAAAACAGTCTATGCCAACTGCACTTGCACCTTTAGTAACTTTGAACCCTTCATCAGTAACTGTAGTAGGAATTACTGTACCCATTTTCAAAATCGGTATCATCCCTCTTTCGCCAGTTTTAATATCAAGAATTGCTCTAGTACCTATGTGTCGTCTCATTATTTGCCCAATCTGAACACTAGAATTAGGAAGATGAATCAGATAATTATAAATAGCTGAGCCCATTGCAACACTTTTAGCAGGGTCGTTAGCTCTATATGGTTCTTTAATTCGGCCTGCAATAATTCTTTTGACCATTGGAATCAACGTTGATCCACCAACTAATATTACTTTATCAATGGTCTCCTTAGTTTCTCCAGCTCTTTCTAAAGCTGTTTCAACAACTTCCATGGATTTGTGTATCAATGATTTAATCATTTCTTCAAAATTATCTCTAGTTAATTCAAAGCTCAAATTATAGGGAATTCCGTCAATAATAGTTAAGGGATTTACGCTAATATTATATTTATTAACTTCTGATAAAGCTTTTTTAGCTTTTTCTGCTTCCTGTTTTAACTTTTGTAAAATACGTCGTTGTTCAATTTCTTCAAATTCATCAATTGTCAGTTGATGAGTTTTTTGGAAAGTGTCAATCAAATATTCTATTACAATCTGATCCAAATCATCTCCACCTAGATACATGTCTCCTACATCTGACAGCTCTTTAAACGTATTATTACCATACATATCTTTATTAACTTCTAATACACAAGCATCAAAAGTTCCCCCACCAAAATCATAAACAAGCACTTTTTGAACGTAGCTTTGTTTATACCCATATTCAATGGCTGCTGCTAGTGGTTCTGATAGTAAATGAACTGTTTTAAATCCTGCCTTTATTCCTGCCTCTTTTGTAGCGAAAATCTGACGATCATTAAAGTATGCAGGATGTGTGACTACTACTTCACTAAATTTTTCTCCAGATTGAGCTTCAGCACTTTCTTTGATTTTTCTAAGAATATCACCACTGACTTGTTCTGGTGAATATTCTTTAGATTGTATCCTTATAGATTCATCATTACCCATTTGTCGTTTTACAGATGAAATCGTCTCTTCAGGATATATTATGCTACTATTTTTAGCTTCTGTCCCAACAATAACTTCATCTTCTAAGTAGCACACAACTGATGGTAATACATCTTCTGTTCCATCTATTTTAACTACATTCAACAAATCATGTTGATCATCATAAATCATTCCAACTGAATTGGTTGTTCCTAAATCAATTCCTAAATATGCCATAGCTATCTACCTTCCACTTTAATGTCATGATACTTTTACTTTTACTTTTACTTTTACTTTTACTTTTACTTTTACTTTAACTTATTAATTCTATTAATTTGTGTCTTTGGGGAATAAATGATTCTTCAAATCCTGAAGGATCATGAACATCTTTATATCCGATGTCCTTAATTTTTCCTTTTACACTTCCTGTATTTTCTTCAATTGACAATTCTACTTTTAACTGAGTCTCCCCTGTTGGTCGCTTTGGAAGTCCAACAACTTCAACATCTCCAATGAGATGACAACCATCAATTCCTTTATCTTTGTGGATTCTTTCTAATATTCTAAGAGATAGTTTAGTCATATCTTCCGTTGTTTCTCCTTGAACCGTAAAAACTTGAGCCCTCCTAGCAAGATGGTACGGAGTTCCTCTGCTTATCATAGAATAAAAGGTTTTCTTATTGTTAATGTCTACTTCAAATCCAATATCATGTGGGAGGCAAACTTCAAAGTTCACTATCTGAGTTGAAGATACAATATCTTTTTGCTCATGTATACCCATTTTCATAGCTGCATATATTGTTGCTCCAAGAGATATATCAAGTGCTGGTCTATCTGATAAATAAATTTTTCCTTCATCTTTAAAAATTTGAGCCATCAGTTCTTTGACCCATGGCATTTGAGACGAACCACCTTCAAGTAATACCTTGTCTATATCTTCAGATTTAACGGCTCCTTGATAAGCATCTTGTAATGTTCTATATATTAGGTTTTTGGTTTTATCTATAAACCCACTTCCAAGTTTCTCTAACTCATTACGGGTAAAAGGGATCACAAAGGGTGGCATCATTGAAGTAAAAGGAACTCTGATCTTCATTGCTCCTGATAATCGTTCCTTAGTTTCCTTAGCTCGTATCTTCAAATCAGCAATTGCCTCTATAGATAAATTCTTTATATCATAGTCCTTTTCTTTCAGTACTGAAAGAAAATAATCAAACACAATATTATCTAACACATCTCCACCGTGTTTAGTTTCTCCTCCTTCACTTAACACCTTCAATGTTTGTTCCTTATCAGAAATACTTATAACTTTAAATAATGTAATGTCAAGGGTTCCACCACCAAAATCGAACACCATAATAGTTTCATCTTTTTTGAAGGGATGATGATAGTTATATGCTAGCGCTGCCGCTTTAGGTTCTTCAATTAAACATATTAATTTATTAGATAGACCTGCTAATTGACAAGCTCTAATCGTTGCCTTCTTAGCTGCATCATCAAAGTCATATGGAACTGAAACCACAACACCAACACATTCACTTTTAGGATTTATTTCTATTATTTGTTTCATCAATGTTGTTAATATCTTACTCGTAATTTCTTCTGGTGAGTAATCATCATTATTAATTTTAATACATTCATTTGAACCCATTAGAGTTTTTACACTGCTAATTGTTGTTTCAGGATATATCACTGTTGAATTAGACGCTTCTTCACCGACAATCCATTCTTCATTTAATTCTTCTTTGCGAAATTGAACAACACTTGGCATAGGAATTTTGCCAAAACCGTTGCTCATATCAATGGGTTCAGGTAGTTTATTAATGTCATTCCAAAAACTAATCACTGAATGAGTTGTTCCAAGGTCAATCCCAATCAGATATTCATCTTCTTTCAAGCCTTTTTTGCTTATTTGTTCTCTATAACTTTCGAAGTTCATAATTCACCTCTTTAATCTCTTTGTTTTGATTCATTTTCATTAATATACCTATTCGTATTATATTATCAACCCTATATTTTCTCAATATTTCAGTTAAGTCAATAGTTCCTACTAGTTTAATCTCTTCTTTATCATTAGTATACAATTTAACATGTGTTTGATTATCTGTAATAAGAATATCAATATCTATTATCTCCGTCAGAGGATATTCTTTACGGATAAGTGGAATAAATTCTCCATGCTCTAACAATCCAATATTATATCCAATAATAGTATCTTCTAAGATATTTATATTGGTTTGAAGATATTTAAGATATATGAAACCACCTTCGACTAGTAGGTTTTCATTAAATATTTCCCCTCTAGTTTCACCTTTAAAACTTTTAATTAAGGAAATATACTGGCCTATTCCACAATACATAAACTTTGTTTTCTGAGTACTCGCAATCCAATTAGTTATATTTTTATTGTATTGTGCATTAACTTTCGTATATGTTTGTTGAAATTCATCATAATCTAATGTAATTTTTTTAGGCGGAAATGTAATTGAAGAATATATATTTACATTTTTATTCATTGCAAATTGTTTATGTAGTGACACCTGTTGGCCTTTATACAATTGACTTAACTTATGTTGTTCTAATAATTCAAGTTCATCATAAACTCTTTCATAATGATTAAGAGCTAATTTATTAAGATAATATTTGTCTATTACTGTAAAGTCCATTATATCATCATTAACTAATAATTGTATTTTATTGTTATTACTACTCAAAGAATATTTACTTATTTTATATTGGTCAAAAATAGCAATATCAAAATCCGTACCGTATTCCATTGCATATCCTGCTATAGCATCCTTATTCAAAACACCAATAAGCTCAATAGATTTAAAGATAGAAAACTTTTTATGGACAAGCTTTGGAAGTGCATTATTAAAACTTTCATAAATGTATCCATTACTTTCAACAAAGATTAATCGGTCTATCTTTTTATAGGGAGTCTGATTATGAATTTTATCTATAAGAACACAAATATAGTCAGCAATAGTCACATTATCTTCATCATTAATATTAAATGCAAACCTTGATATTTCTTCTAGATCAAAGGTTAATGCATCTTCACCTATAAATATATCATCATCTATATAATGAATCATTAAAGGTATATAGATACTCCCGTATCCTCCTGTAATATCTACATTAACAAAGCAATTGTCTTCTGTATACATAACTAGACGAACTGAGTTATTACTAAATTCCATAAATAATGAGTTGTTCATATACTCTCCTGCTCTGGTAATCTAACTTCTTAGATTATCATTTAGTTATTTGGCTACTATTACGCTTGCTCTTTGAAGAACTTGAGCTCCTAAAACATATCCACTGTTTTGAAATCGAATAATTTCACCTTTTTCAAATCCATTTAATGATTCTGTAACAAGAACTTCATGGAGTTTCCCATTAAATATCTCATGAGCTTTTGGTTTGACCTGTATTATATCACAGCGTTTTAACTGAGTAAGAATTTTCTCATATAACAAATCAACACAGTCTGCAAATTCATGACAAACTACATCTTCTGACTCTTTAAGTCTTTCAATTGAATGATCTATTAAATCTTCAAAAGTTTTTATTTCAAACAGAAAATCTTTTCTTAGATATTCAATGTCTTTATCAAAATTTTCTTTAAACACTTGAGAAAGTAGCTTTGTAAATCTAACTTGCGTACTTAACATTTCTTCCTTAGAACCTGCAATTGCTTGACTTAAAAAATCTTCTAAATTATTTTCAAATCTACTTTTAAAATCAATGAATTTTTCAGCAACTATTAGATAATCTTCTTTTTTCCTCATGTGATATACTTCATCTTTATCTTTGAGAGATGTATATTTTAAATATAATGTATCTTTAACACCCTTAATTATCTTACCTTGAATACTTTCCTTAACTGCTATTACATCGTGTTTATTTACACATTGTAAACCTTCTTCAAACAATTCAAGCACAAAGCAACTTAAAAGCTCAAACTTATTTGAATCTTTTCTTAGACGATTAAGCTGTGCGGTGGTTATTTTTGTTAATTCATCGTTTATGTGAGTCAATACTCTTTCTACCATAGTATGCTTATAATCTTCTACTACTTCAACTAATTTTTTAAATCTTGTGTCCTCTATTAAAATTGTATGAATTGTTTTATCAACATTAACAATATCTAATTCTTCAATAATTAGAACATGCTTATTTGAATCGTCAACAATTTGTAAGATTTCAGTTATTTGAACAACATAGTTTTGAAGTGGCTTAATAAATTTTTGAGTCAAGTTATTTTCTTTATCACCATTTCCAATTTCAAATATAAAACTCGTATAATTACTAATTAAAAATCTCTGTGACTTTATATGTTTATAATATCTATTCATCACTTCCCTATTACTATACTTATTAAGTTCTTCAATAGTTTTCTCTATTATGGGATGGATTTTTTTGTATAACCGTAAAATCGAATCAAGCAAATATTGTTCTACCACCTCAGAAATACTAATGTATAATGTGTTTGGCATCTGAAAATTATATACTATATCCTCTTTGATTTTATTCATGGCTTCTTCTATCTTAGACATCCCCGTTGAAATAATCAGTAGTCTTTCCTGTTCAAAAGGGTTTTCTATATCTTTAGGGAATTCCTCAATTATACTATTTATAGTTTTAAAAATACCCTGAAGTATCTCCTGTTCATTTTCATTTACTATTTCTTCTATATAATCTAATTTAGAATATTTAAAATATTCATCTTTAAGGGTATTAGTCAATTGATATATATCTTTAGTAGATTTAAATTTATCATTGTTTTCTATATGTGCTTTCACCTGGATAAGTATCATTGAAAACGTCTGTTTAAATATACTACGAATCAACTCTCTAGATTTTTCTTCGATTTTTTTTGAGTTTATAATATGTTCTAACACAATTTCATCTATTTCTTTTTCTTTAATAAATTCGTACATATTATCCTCACTTTTCATATAAATCATCAACTGTTAGGCTGGTTCTAATATCTTCTTCCCCAACTGAAATTGCTTCTACTGTTAAAACATTATCTCTACTTAAGCGAAAGATTACCTTGATTTTTTCAACACCTTTTGTCTGCGCAGGTATTCCTCTTAGCGTAGTTCCTGCTAAACGCTTTACTCCCTCTTCATAAACAAACTTTCTTGCAAACTCGTCTGGTAAAACGTCTTCATAAACAACAATAGCTAAGCTTGTCAATCCATCAAAATTAGTCTCCATAGTATATGGCGCTAATATTTCTAGACCCTCTTTAGGTATATCAAGTCCCTTTTTAATAATCTCAAGATAACGGCGACCTGCAATCTCTATGCCGTATGAGTGAATTGTCTGTTCATGAACTTTAGGGCCTTTCATAGAAGGTAGCATAATCTGATTACAATAGTGGGCTGCTCCTTGTGAAATACTAAGTGCAGGACTTATCATAGCTTTATATGGCTCCATGGCAAACTCTTTAACAATTTGATTATACACTTCTACGATAGCTGAACTACCACCTACCAAAAATATTTCATCAACAGCATTTTTTTCCATATTAGCACCTGATAAACACTTATTCATACATTCGATTGTTTTACCTATTAAATTCACTAAAGACATATCTTTCATTTTGTCAAAAACATGGGCTAAATCACCTAATTGATGCTGTCTTTTATGATTGTAAAACGCTTCCCTTGTTAACTCAATTTGAATATTTATAGGATGTGGTTTTTGAATAAATGGTGCTAATATGATTTTTGCATTATGTGTTGAAGATAATTTTTCTTTTGTGTGAGTAGCAATTTGCTTCATTCTGATAATTGCCATTTTTTTCTCACGTTTCGTTAATCCATCATCTTTAGAATAGTCAAATAGATCGATTTCATTATCTGTAAGTCTTAAAAATTCATTATAAATAATATCTACCATTAACTGGTCAATATCATTACCTCCAAGATAGTTGTCACCAAATGTACTTAGAATTGATATTTCTGGTTCTTCTTCTCGTTTCTTGATTTCTAACAGACAAGCATCAAATGTACCCCCACCAAAGTCATAAACTAATACTTTTTTATCTTCATTGATTCTTGCTGCATATCCAATTGCTGCAGCTGCAGGTTCTAATCGTAAATATACATGTTCATCAATAAATCCTGCCATAGAAGCTGCTTTTTTCATACGGCGTTTTTGCTTATCTGTTGAATTAGCAGGAACAGTAATAACACATCCTGAAAAAGTTCCTGGAATATTTAATTCGTCTCGAATATAAATATCTGCTTGTTCTTTAAGATGTGCTAAAATTTCCGAAACAATAGTTTCTACTTCAAAAGTATATTCTCTATCATTAACTCGAATCATAATCGGTTCATCTGAATCTAATTGTCGTTTAATTGATGCTATCGTACTCTCTGGATAAATAATAGCCGCTTCTTTTGCTTCAATTCCAAATATTCTACTTAACTCTTTTGATTGATCGTCTTCATCAAACTGAATAACTGAAGGAAAAATTGTATACCCGTCAATTTTCAATGTATGCACTTCTTCTGTATCATAGTTATATATGCTCACTACTGAGTTAGTTGTACCAAAATCAATTCCTAAATATAATCCTTTTTCAATTTCCAAACTTAAGACGCCCATATTTTCTCCTATATTCTTGTAATATCGCTGATAATGCTAAGATATTTTTGTTGTTCTTTAATCATTTCTATAGCACTTACTTCATCATCTAATTGATATGAAGCTAAAATCGTATTTATTCTCTCATCAATGGAATTATTTGAGTTTAACGTTATATTTTCGTCAACTCTGTGTAGTAATGATGATGTAACAATAGTTGTCTTTTTATCTTCCTCTACCATAATATAATACTCAAAATACTCATCAAAATATAACTTTATCTTAAAAATAAAAACTCCAAAGGCAACATGTTCCATTGGCATAATTCTGTACTCTTCATCTTCAACATATCTAAAGCATATGACAACTGTCGCATTTGGATGAGCTAGATACTGTATAGAATCATATATACTTATTCTAAGAGATTCACTTAAACTTGAGATAATTATATCATGTTTTATAAATGTTTCATAAAAACTGTTCACATTTTCAGCTCCATTTACATGAATTGCTGTATTTATTGCAAGTAATAACCAATCAGGTTTTCTAACATGATTTTTATAATAATCAATCATTTGTTCTAGAATCAATTCGTTTACATAATCTTCATTTATAACTATTCGTTCACTCAAATAATAAAACCATGTTGCTTTTACTTCTTCATATTCATTTATGTCTAACTGGTTAATCATGATTTCAATAGTCGAAATAAAATCTTCTATTAGGATATGTTTGTATATTTCACCTATTGTAATTACATTATTTTGTTGTTTAATATAAGTAATATTATCCAAAAACATAGGCTCATCTATGGAAACAAATTCTTTATCAAAGTGAGTTTCCAAAACTAATTCAAAAGAACATAGAGCTGATAACCCTTCATATCCTATTGCAGTTACAATAGATTGCATTATGTTTTTCAATTTACCTCGATTATTAAAATAACATTCAACTATTTTTTTTAGAAATTCAATACAATTTAATTCAGATTGCATATTGGATATATCAGTATATTCAAACATTCTAGTTATTAACAGTTGTTCTTTATAAATCCAATCTTCAAACATTAAATAAAATACTTTGAATGAATTATTCGTATAAATCGTCTTTGATTTAAAATCATCAATAATTTTACTGTAAATTCTTCTAAATAACAGTACTTGAGTATTCCTATTCTCAATCACACTAATATAAAAAAATTCCCTTATCTCTTCAGGAAGCTTTGTAAAAGCAATGAAATTATTAATTAATTCTATTTCAATATTCTCATTGTTTTTCCATACACTTTTTAAGTAAGAAATTTCAACTTCTTCTACAAATAGCTTATACTCTAATGCCTTTATGTATATTCGCATAGCTTCAATATCTGTTCTATCTTCTTTCACACATTGGCTAGCATATAATCGTAACAAACTTTTACTATCTCTAAGTTCATATAATTTACATGCTATATTACTTGTGAAATATTCACTTTTCTCCATTTGATAATAATTTTTTTCGATTTTTATTACCCAATTATTAGACAAAACACTTTTACCAAACGCCCAATTAATAGCATCAAAATATAGAGGATCATCTTCTTTTGGTGCTGCTGGCGCTTTATTTGACAAACTTACTACTTCAGCAAAAAGAAAACTTTTTCTTAATCCTTTATTGTAAAGTTCTAAGTAAAATTTATATCTTTCATTTCTTCTGGTTGTATATCTTGCTTTTGCCATTATCAACAACCAATAGGAATTCTCATTAACTTCAATAAACACATTGTTTAATCCTGCGATTTCTTTACTAACTATTTTCTCTAAAACTTCTAGCATCTTTCTTATTTCTGTATCAGAAAAGTATTCAATGTATTTAAGCATAAGAAAAATTTCTGTTTTTGCTTCTTTTTTCATATTAAATTCAATCAAAATCCAAATATACATTAATCTCATGTTAGCATCTTGTTGATTATAATTAAGACAAGCTTTTATAAGATCAAGTACATATACCATTTCTTTTTTATTAATTACTTTATTTAAACTTTCTATGTAATGTCTTACTATTTGTAAATGGATTTTACGAAACTCTTTATTAGTGGCTATAATATGCGATGTTTCATAAGGTTTTAATTTTGTAATAACAACCTCTTGAATTAAACTAGGTTTATATTCACTATCAATATATATATCTATTTTTATAGTTCTAAATGGGTTAACATCAAAAAAATTACTGATTAATCTATTGATCATAGACTGTTTAATAAACCATTCTTGATTCCATATATCATTTAGATAGACTTCTGTTGTAGTTGGTGATATTAATTCATCAGCACATTCAAATACAACTCGTTTAGGTCTATTGTCAAGATTCTTAATCTTTATATTTACAGGTTCATTAATATAAAAAGTTTTTTTTACTGAACTAACTTCCACAAGATCTTTATTTGCTTTTACCTTTGTTTCTTTTACTTTTATTTCTTTTACTTTTATTTCTTTTATCTTTGTAACTTTCGCCTTTTCCTTAAAAGGTGTTTTAATAATATCTTTCTTAATAATAAATCTAAAAACTATTTCATGTTTACCACCTGGATAATAACATGTAAGCATATCATCATATACATAATTAGTTTTTAATCCATTTGAATCAATCCTATATTCAACAACTGGGGTTTTTGTAGATACAAAAGCGGTTAGTGGCATTACAATTCCTTTAAGTGATTCAATTAAACATTCAAATAAAAGGTCTTCTTCCAATTGAATTCGAAAAACACCTTGATAAACTAAGCCTTCTTTAATTTCAATTACTGTATCATGTTCCTTAAATACAGGCATCGGCAAAATCCAGCGATTCTTTTGATTTATTAATTGTAGTAAAAAATCGTTTTTTGTCATCATCTCACCTAACTAACACTAGCGCTT
Organism: Vallitaleaceae bacterium; assembly: GCA_029935405.1. GTDB lineage: Bacteria > Bacillota > Clostridia > Lachnospirales > Vallitaleaceae > UBA1351. The sequence continues at coordinate 15,989 of JAOZKH010000047.1, forward strand.
TTGTATTATTACCTATATAATCTGTAGTAGAGCGTTATCTTAACTATTATAACATATTACAGAAAGACTATGCAAAGGTGAACAGATGAAAGAAGTAGTTGATTTTCACGGAAGTGATATTGAAAAAGTAGCAAAATATTTTAATTTAAAGGAAGAAGATATACATAATTTTAGTAGTAATGTTAATCCCCTTGGTTTATCAACAGCATTAGAAGAAAAGCTTAAAGAAAATATCCATTTAGTTACTAGTTACCCTGATCCTGATTACACAAAACTCAAAGAAAATATTGCGTCATACACAGGTACAAGTTCTGATTACGTATTACTTGGCAATGGTTCAACTGAATTAATTGCTCATTATATAGATTACGTCAATCCTAAAAAAGCTTTAATTGTTGGCCCAACTTATTCTGAATATGAGAAAAAAGCAAAAACACTTGACTGCGAAGTTCATTATTACCCATTATGCAAAGATAATGATTTCATTCTAGATATTAGCGCTCTAATTGCTGAATGCAACGAAGAAATTGATTTACTTGTTTTATGTAATCCTAATAATCCAACAGCTTCTTTAACAAGTTCGAACAAGCTTTTGCCTTTACTTGACCATTGTAAAGCTCATGGAATTTACCTGTTAATAGATGAAACATATATGGATTTTGTAGATAACCAAGAAATAATCAGTGCTTTACCACTAATTAAAACCTATACTAACTGTATAATCCTTCGAGGTTTTTCAAAATTTTTCGGAGCTCCCGGGATTAGACTTGGCTATGGTATTACTAGTGATATGAATTGTCATCGTAATCTTTCCATGCAAAGACATCATTGGTCTATAAATTCCCTTGCCGCTTTTGCTGGTAAAGAATTGATGAATGATAGGACATTTATTAATTTATCAAAAGAATTTATAACTAAAGAAAGACTTCGTATCTTAGATGAATTATCTAATGAAAATGATATAAAATTTTATCCTAATGAAGCTAACTTCTTTTTTGTTGAATTACTTAATAAAAAGCATTCTTCTAAGGAACTATTTATAACTTTAATAAAAGACGGTTTAATGATTAGAGACACAGCTACATTTCCCTTTTTACATGGCGAGTACTTTAGATTCTGTATTTTATCCAGGGAAGAAAACGATATGCTTATTGATGGGATACGTAGATACTTAAATTCTTGAACGCTCCCGCCACCTATAGAGGTGGGGGATTCTAAGGAAGATTGCAATTAT
>JAOZKH010000172.1 GCA_029935405.1 Vallitaleaceae bacterium
TATCTGGAATAATTCTATGCTTCATATCATAATAAGAAGCATAAAGTAAAACTAGAATAAACAAAGTATTTTTAACTATAATTATATTAAACACCTACCTTTATCTTAATTTTCATTGCTAATAATTTTATTATTACAAATCTATATTGTTGCAGCTTACTATTGCTTTTTGTTATCAATCTTTGTTATCTCTTCCCTTCTTTCATTACCAATTTCATATTTATACATATAGTTCTTTTGTTTAAAGGCATATTCTAGTAAAAACCCTACTTGATCAACTACAGAAATATTATAATGATCCTTAGTAAGCATTAGAATTGTCCCTGAAAATGTTGTTAGAATAAATACCACTGCAAATACTGAGTTTTTTGTTAGCATATAAATAATCAAGTCAATTATGCCAAAGCCAATCCCCGCAATAATCGTTTTTCCTAATTCCTCTTTTCCAAAACCATTAAATATTTCACTTCTTAGTTTTAAACCACTTGGGATATACAGCTTTTTTGATTTTTCCATATTCACCACCTTTACATATAATAATCAAACATCATATCTTTTATTGCGTAGCTTAGTTCAGCTATAATATAAAAAGCAATAACATTTCTTATTTTTTTCTTGTAAGATTTTTCTTCATCTTCGTTAGTTGAAAGCATAATAAGAGAATATACCACTCTCATAAGTGTTCCAGCTCTAATTAGAACTAAAAAAACATCTGATAACTCTTTAATTGTACTCATAGTTATAGCTCCATTTCACCTTTCTCCTCCATATTTTCTTTGTCCTTCATGTTTTCCTCGTTCTTCATGTTTTCTTTGTCCTCTACATTCTCATCCTTGTTCTGGTCCATATTTTTTTCTATAGGTTTTTCAATCTCTTTATCCCTGTTTATAATATTAAATATCATAATAAAGTCTGAATATAATAAAATCTCAGTATTTATAGTTTCATCATATTTTTCAAAGGTATTATGATACTCCTTTGGTATGTCTTTCTTAAGTTTTTTTAGCACCTTATCTCTTTCTTTTATGTCTTCAAACTCAACATAAACAACTGCTTCACTACTTGATAAATACTCATCATATATATCAATAGTTTCTAAACTCATCTCTTCAATTCTTGGCTTTTTTAAATATACTTCAATGTCATTTTTAATATCTGAGAGTATTTTACTTGCTTTTATTTTATTGTAGTTTATTAAATATTCAGTTTTATAATAAAACTCTGCTAATACCTCTTTGTTAGTCTCTTTTCCTATTTGAATTAAATGATATGTAACTTCTAATTCTTCATCACTAAAGTTACTTAGTATTTTTATATATAATTCCTTCATGAACTCACTCCTTATTTTTTAAAGATTGTCTTTCCCATTTGATAAATTCTAGCTGTTGAATATATTTTGTTTGTCATACCGCCTTGTCCTGCTGATACTATCAAAAACTCTTGAAGAAACTTTGGTGTCTTTATCGCTAAAACAAGTGCTGCAACGCCCCAAAAAATATGAGCGTTTAGCATAAGTGCAACACCTAGCTTTGCTAAAACAATCTGTACAAGTACAGCTAGTGTGCTTTGATATACTTTTTGTATATAATTTTTAAACACACCACCATCTCTATCCATAAGTCCAACGCAAGCAAGGGGCAACCCGATTCTTAGAATAAGAATTTCAAGACCCCTTGATAAAAACTGTACATATAAAATAAAGAAACAAACAAAAAAGATTAGTGAAATAATTCCTGTAAATAATCCTGCTGTTGATATTCCTGTTATTACAAGTGAAAAATCTGTTTCCATTGAACCAGATATAAGGCTAACAATGTTTTCTGACATGTCTTGTACAATCTCTGCAATCCACCCATACATAGTTGGAAATGAAATAGCTACAGCAATCGCTCTTAAAAATCCGATAAATAACACAGACACTTCTGTGTCTGCATCACCATCTGACCAAAGAACATACATGTCAAAACCTTTTTTTAGAAACTTTAATATAATAAGTGCTATTCCAAAAGCAAAAAAGATATCAAAGATACTTCCCATAGCATCAATGCCAAGTAAAGTATCCATATATCCTTCTGCGTAAAGTACCATTGGAATAAGACCTACTAATAAAGTATCTGTATACATCAAAGCCCCTGATAATATCGTTGTAATAAGGAGCATAATTACGACTTCCATAGTGCCTCCTTTAGCTTTTTTCTTTATTATCCTTGAAAGTTAAACATATCAATTATCCTCTGTTGGATTTCTGGTAAGACAGTCGTTTCTATTAATTGATAAAGTCCCATAAGTAAAAGACTTCCAAGTACAACCGCCGTTAAGATCGAAATTGCTTTTGAAATACTTCCTTCTCCGCTTTGATCTGTTAATACTGTTACAATTTTAATTTTAATCCCTACTAATTTTTCCATCATTTTCTTCATTTTTGTTATCTCCTTTGATTCTAAATTTTGTAAGTTTCCTATAATTTAAATTAGCTTATAACTTATAACTTATAGCTAAATTTCATTATAAATAGTAACCTGCAATTAAGTTTATTATTGCACTACCAAGTACTGCACCAATTGTTGATACTATTGCAGTAGTTATCCTGTTGTTCCACCTTTTTTGGTCCTGTTCATCTGATCCACTTCTTCTAATGAAAAAATATATCACTAAAAGGCCACCAACTATTGGTGCTATAACCATAAGCCAGGTTGTAGCATCAGTTATAAGTGCTTCTGTACCAGTTGCAAGTTTACTACTTCCTATTCCACTTGCATGAACGTTTTGAATATTTATAAACAACACAGCGATTATCCAAAACATTGTAAGTTGTTGTTTCTTTACTTGTTTATTCTTTGTATATTTATTCTTCATATTTAACATTTCTTTTATAATGATACTTTTGATTATCATAACTTTCCTCTCTTTCTATCTCTTTGTGAAACTCCCATACATTCCAAAGCTCTATCTTTTCTGCCTCCTTTTTTCCTTTTCTTTTTGTTTCTCTGTATTGCCTTAGTTTTCTGTTATGTTCTTTATTTCCAAGTGCAAACAGTTCATTAAATGCCCAATGAATTAAATCAGGTGACTTTAGTATTACTGGGTGTATTCGACTTGTAATTAAAACATAAGGTCTGCTTATTAGTTTGACTTCATCAACAAATAGTAATGCTCTGTGAGTTAAGTTAGTAGAGTGTGATGAAGATGGGTTACTAAATTTCCCATGAGAACTGCTAAGTGAATAAGTACTTACAGTATAGTTTCCTAGTTTCTTACTTATTTCTTCAAGAGTACTTAAGTCATCACTCTGAAGATAAATCCAGTTTTCACAGTTACCTTTAATAATATTAGCTACTTCCTTTCCATATACTTCATCAAGCTGAGAAAACCCTTGGATAAATAAATCAAACTTAATCCCTCTACCACCAGCAACAGTTAGCTTAGTTGCAAAATCAGGTATCTTAGCAAAATTACCATATTCTTCCAAAATAAAATTCACCCTGTTTTCTAGTCTTCCTCCTCTTTTATCTGCCTCATTTATAAGAGACATATACATTTGATTAACAAACAAGCTTGCTAGTGAATAATAAGTTCTTTTTTCATCTGGCAAGATAATAAAAAGTGCAGTTTTTTTCTTACTTATTGAATTAATATCAAAGTCACTTTTGTTAGTCATAGAATAAATCAGTGGATTTGTAAAAAGTCTTAAATTTGTTAATGCTGATGTGAAAAAACTTCCTCTTGTTTTACTTGGTGCTACTTCTGAAATGGATAAAAGTCCTTTTGCTGGGTGGTCACTTGGAATATTTTTAAGATAACTAGTGAGTGGCATAGTTCCATTTATTGTTTTACACATCTGTGCAATAAAAAAATATACATTCGTCATGTTTTGAAATTTTCTACTTCTACCATTTCTATTGTCATAAACTACAGCCATAATGGATGCTGCTATTATGCTCGCTTCGCCGTTTGACCAGATCTTTTCACTATGACTATCTTCTGGTACTAAAGCAGCTGTTAAGTCCCAAGTAGCTTCTATTGCTTTTGGAATATCATCATCATTGATACTATCAATAACAGGTTGTAAGAAGTTATAGTTATTAGACTTTAGTGGATTCTTAAAATCAATGGCAATGACTTCATAGCCTAGGTTTTTTAGATACTTAGCTGTGTAATTATAAATTTCTGCTTTTGGATCACTTATAATCATGCTCTCACCTGATAAACCAATAACACCTACTGTTTGAAGTACAATACTTCTTGTCTTACCACTTCTTGTTGCACCAATACACAGTGTATGAACATCATCATCTATATAATAGATTTTTTCCTTTCCATTTATTTTTTCCATACCAAGTACGATTCCACC
>JAOZKH010000173.1 GCA_029935405.1 Vallitaleaceae bacterium
AGGCTCATAACCATATGAAGTGATAATTGCATCATCATCATTAAAAGTTTCTACGAAGTTGCCAACATACCCTTTATTTTTCTTTCCCGCTTTGCTTCTGAAAGTTGCATCAGGGTCAGATGGATTTTGTAAACTCGTTGGCGTTATTTCTTTATTAGATTTTGCTATAAATTTTCCGTCTGAATTTTCTTTTGTCTGTTCTTTGAGTACACGACTTAATAATTGATATTCAGAATAATCAAGGTATGCATCACCTAACCTTGACATCAGTAAGCAGGCATCATCAATTACTTGTTGTAACCTAGAAGTTATCTCTTCATTCTTTCTGTGATAGATCATTTCATTTTTACTTTCATCTTTTAAATAGTATTCTAAAGATGACAACAACTCAAGTTCCCCTGTTTTATGAACAACACTGATCATATTTGAAAGGCAGGTGAAAAGAATTTCTATACGTGACATGTTCTTGCAACTAGAAGAAACCATCAAACTATCCATACGTTTCATGGTAGTATTTATATTTAAAAACTCTCGAAAATTTTCTGCTAAAGCTTCTATTTCTTCTCGAAGTAAATCAACACCGGTTTCCATTAAGTGTGTGTAAAGTCGACCTCTGAACCTACTGAAAGTACGATCACTAAAGGGTTGTTCTTTAAAACTTGTTGTGTGAAGTGCATACTGGTATCTTATATCTAAAATAATAGATTCCAACAATTCATCATCAGTAAGACCAAACATCTCTTTTAGTATAAGAGCACCGATAATTGCATTTACTGGACTGTTTGGACGAGAAGCTTTATTGCCACTAAAAAGTACTGCGAAACGTTGTTCGTTAATAGCAGGAAAAACAATATCTGCAAATCCCTTTGCCCAAGAATTCAAAAGAATTTTACTTTCACGTATATTTAACGCTAAAAAATTATCCTGTAAGTTTATCTGTTGAGAATTGTTTGCTTTAAAAGACATCTCCACCTCTTTTTATAATACTATTAGTTAATACTATTATATCATAAAACAAGGTTGTGACGTAGTGTTTTCAAGTAGTTAAGGTGGTTTTGCATCAATGGAATTAATGGGATTTTCAGTAGACTTAATTTGTTTGAAATAAGTTAGAAATTTTAAAATGACAAATTATGTTACTTTTGACACCCTAACCAAGAATCATATAAATTAGAAAGTAACGTTGACACAAGCGGTAGTGAAATTAGCAAGTCTTTTTTATTAATAAAGACGCTTTTTCTACAGCTTTCTTTTTTTTGAAATTTTTGAACGAATTTTTTAACTTTAGAGAGTTATCATCAGAAAAGCCAAATTTCTACAAAAATAAGTTTTCTAATTAGAAAACTGTAAGATACTCTTGCGATGGGGAATGAAAAGAAACTGCGCATATGCTGAATCAGCTGAAGAGATTGAGAGCTTAAGTAAATTAGGATCAAGAAAAATCACTCAAATTAAAACCCAGTTTTATGAGCAGGTAGCTCTTTCGGCATCGAAAGAAAGGTTTCCTGTGGTTATGTACAGCCATGGTTCTGGTTCTTATCTTATGTAGGATATAATCAGTAGATTTTATTCTACCAATTACAGAGAATAATGATTTGGACTTTGTATAAGATTTCATACTTTTTCAATGGAAGAACGACAAGCTTTTCTTTATTGTACAAAATCGCTACGCGATAGTAAATGCGTTTAACGATTATCACAATTTTATATAAAAAAAGAAAATATGTTTCAACCATCTCTGATTGATGTATGAATTTAATACCCCTAAAAAACACATACACATATTTCCTAGTTATATCATACCATTTTTTCTCTTTTATAATCAAATTAATTTACTTATCTCGTTTTGTAGGGGCCAGTTATTACTCACTACGAAAGGAGATTTTATGTTTAACATCAACGATTACTTATCTAAACTCGAGGAATTCTTCGAACTGCGTAACCTCGCAGACAAAACTAGAGAAAATTATCTTTCTTCACTAAATTGCTATCTATCATGGCTTCAAGAAAATTGTATTTTACCAGAAGATGCAACATACGAAGACATTAGAAGTTTTCTCAAATATCTCAAGTTATCTCGTGGATTAACCAAACAAACCATTAACTATTATATTTCAAAAATTCGATTTTTCCAGATCTATGTACTCAACAAACCTTGGAATTCTTATCAAGTACCTTTTTCTAAATTTGACTCTAAATTACCCGAAACACTTACCCATGAAGAAGCTATCTTCTTTATTAAATCCTTAAAGAATCTTCGAGATAAAGCTATTTGTGCTTTAATGTATGGTTCAGGACTTCGTATCAGTGAAGCTCGGAAACTACGATATGATGATATCAGCCGTGTCAATAATCAAATTTACATTAGACAAGCTAAGTCTAGGTCAGATCGTTATGCAATTTTATCCAAACTAACACTTGAAATACTTACAGAATACTGGCAGAAATATAGTAAACCAAAAGGACTCCTTTTTCCAAACCGAGATGGTATAAATCCTATTTCCACTCAGATAATTACCATACACTTAAAAAAACATGCACTTAATCTTGGGTGGAATCGTAACATTTCAACTCATATATTTCGCCACAGTTTTGCACTAAATTTATATAACAATGGTGCTGATTTACTTACTATTCAAAAGTTACTTGGACATAAATCCATTACTTCAACGACGATTTACGTTCATCTTGGCAATATAAATCAATTAAATGTTACCAGCCCAATGGACTGGTGATAGTAATGTATAAAATACAGAACATTATTAAACAAGCTAATGATAAAGGCATCCATCATTTAAGTTATCAACAAGAAAAAGTAGTCAGTGCCATTACTAAATGTAAAACAGATAAAATGGGCGGTCATAGCTCTACTTGTGAAGACTGTGGTCATGAAACCATTCACTACAATTCTTGTAGGAATCGCCATTGTCCTTGCTGTCAAACGCTTGTTAAAGAAAAGTGGATTGATAAAACCTCTGCTTCTTTAATAGATGCACCATATTTTCATGTTGTTTTTACAGTTCCACATGAATTAAATTCTATATTTATGAGCAATCAGAAAATCATGTATAACCTGTTTTATAGCCTTACTGCAGAAACATTAAAAGAACTTGCATTAGACCCTAAGTATAAATTAGAAGCTAATATTGGATTTATATCCGTCCTTCATACTTGGGGCAGTAATTTAACTTATCATCCACATATTCATATCATTTTATTAGCCGGAGGGCTAAATAAAGAAAATAAATTTGTGCAAACTAACAGTGACTTTCTTTTTCCGTTTCCGGTTATGGCAAAACTATTTAAATATAAATTTCTGGATCACTTAGATAAATTATGGACTAAGGATAAACTCGAATGTAAACCCATGTCTGACCTAGAATTCGTTAAACTTAAAAACAACCTTTATAAAAAGAAATGGGTACCCTATGCTAAAAAAACATTTGATAACGCAAAGTATGTGATCGAATATCTTGGAAGATATACGCACCGTATTGCTATATCAAACTCAAGAATTACTGACTACGATCAAGATAAAATTTCGTTCAAATATAAAGATTATAAAACCAGGAAAAACAAAGTTATGACATTAACCAGTCAAGAGTTTGTACGTCGATTTCTAATGCATGTATTGCCCGAAAGGTTTGTTAAAATACGTTATTATGGCATTCTCAGCAATCGATCAAAAGAAAAAGCACTAACACTCATCAGAACACTTATAGATTCACCTAAACATGATGCTAAACTCTTAAATATGACAACTGCAGAAATAATTTTAGAACTATTTGATCAAGACATAACTATATGTCCAAAGTGTAGCAGTAAAAAACTGAGAACCATAAAACTTAGAAAAGTAAAACGAGAATGATATAAATTCAACTTAATACTTAAATTTTTACAACAGGTTTATATGTTGTTACTTAGCATGCAATGAATGTAACATTGATCAAGAAAAACATACAACAGTCGTTGAATAATTGAAATCAAATACTCAAAATAAGTTTCAAATGCATAAACGGGCAATTGAAATTCCATAGGCAGCCGATTTCGTACAATAAGAAAGACTAAAAAATCTCGTTTAGATCTCACCAAGATCTATTTTTTTATGCTCGATTTTTAATTCTTTCATTATTAATTATAACACTTCTCATTAAAAAATAACTTGCTTTTCATATACTGTTTTATCGAATATTTTACCTTTAGTAGCAGGTACTATGATTTCACGAGGGTAGAGTCATTCTGTTATTCTGTATTCAGATTCTAACATTGATCCATAACTTATTTTCAAATTCTTTATTTCCAGCTTTAACAAACAAATTAAATACATGATCGCCATTAAC
>JAOZKH010000048.1 GCA_029935405.1 Vallitaleaceae bacterium
ATATTAGATGTTGGTGAATTTGATTTATCAAAAGTTGATAATAATGTGAAGGTGTAAAAACAAGAAAGTTGAAATAAGGAAAATAATAAAAACAGATACGAATAAACCAACAAGTTTGATTATCTAGGAGGATTAGTAAATGAAATGGTTTTTAAATATGAAAATTTCTATTAAGTTAATATCATCATTTGTTGTTGTAGCTATTATAGCTGGAGTTATTGGTTTTGTAGGGTATATTAATATTAGTGATTTAGGAAATCGAGAAATACCAAAGATTCATTACATTCAAAGTATTAAGACAGACGTTACACAAGTAGCTTCAATGGCGAATATGTTATTATCTAATAAGTTAGAGTATGAAGAAAAACAAGATAAATATAATGAATTGAAATTTTACCAGAATAGACTTAATGAAGATATTGCAAAATATAATGAAATAAAAAAAACAGAAGAAGAAGAAGTAATATGGGCAGAAGTTGAAACAGCACTAAGTATCTGGTTAAAAGGGCAAAACGAATTTATAAATTTGTCAAAGTTAATTACAGAAAAGGGTATTGACGATCCTGCGGAAGTCAGATACCAGATTGCACTTAAAGAAAGAGATCATGTAAATTGGATATGGACATTATCAGAAGACATAAGAGATGAGAAGGGCTTTTCAGGTCAATTAGATGGAACTAAATGTGCGTTAGGTCTGTGGTTAGATACATATGAATCGAGAAACGAAGAGCTAAATAACTATATGAAAGACATAAGTGAATCACATTTAATGGTGCATAGTAGTGGTACGGATATTAATAGTATTATTGAAGGCACAAAAACAGATAAACAATCAGAGGCGTATAAAATATATGACAATGTAACTGCAAAAAAAATGGAGGATGTATTAGAAATATTAGTTCATATGGATGAAATTGTAAAAGAATCAGATTTATTATTTGAAGATATGATTAATATGGCAATTACAGTTAACGAACCAGAATACGATGCAGTTGCTCAAAAACTTGATGAAACAATAAATATGGTAATGAATGAGGTAAATGAATCTGTAAGAACATCAACTATATTAATTATCACTTTTGCATCTATAGGTGTGTTGCTATCAATATTATTAGGAGTGGTTATTAGTAAAATAATAACAAATCCAATTAATAAGGTTGTAAATGCAGCTAATGAAATTGCTGAAGGAAACCTTGATATTTCAATTGATGTTAATACAAAGGACGAAGTTGGAAAACTAGCAAGTAGTTTTGAAGATATGACAGTAAATGTAAATAATGTTATGGTTAATATAAACTCCGCATCAGAACAAGTGGCATCAGGGTCAAGACAGGTGTCTGATTCAAGTATGTCGTTATCACAAGGTGCAACAGAGCAAGCAAGTTCAATTGAGGAACTTACAGCATCAATCGAAGAAATTTCAGCACAGACAAGAGAAAATGCTGCTAATGCACAAAAAGCTAAAGATATGGCAACATCTGCTCAAAAACATGCTAAGAAGGGTAATGATCAAATGGATGGCATGTTAACAGCAATGTCAGAGATTAACGAATCATCTAGTAATATTTCTAAAATTATAAAAGTAATTGATGATATAGCATTCCAAACAAATATTTTAGCCCTAAATGCAGCGGTTGAAGCAGCAAGAGCAGGACAACATGGTAAAGGTTTTGCAGTTGTTGCAGAAGAGGTTAGAAACCTTGCAGCAAGATCTGCTAATGCGGCTAAAGAGACAACAGCAATGATAGAAGGTTCCATAGATAAAGTTGAAGAAGGAACTAAAATTGCGAATGATACGGCGGAAGCATTATCTAGAATTGTTGAAGGGATAGCGCAGACAACAGATTTAGTTGGTGAAATTGCAATAGCTTCAAATGAACAGGCTCTTGGTGTTGACCAAATAAATCAAGGAATTACTCAAATATCAGATGTTGTTCAAACAACAAGTGCAACAGCAGAAGAAACAGCAGCTGCTAGTGAAGAACTATCAAGTCAGGCAGATATGCTTAAAACTCAAGTAGCAACATTTAAGCTTCGAAGGAGTGGTGGTTCAAAAGGTGATGATCCTAAGAATATTGATCCAGAAGTGCTAAAAATGTTAGAAGACATGAAAAGTAAAGAAGAACTAGGTCAAAAGTAAATAGAGCAAAACAATAATAAAAGAGGATAAAAATATGAATTCAAATTTGGATTATTCCAAAGTAATTGAAGAGCTTGGCGATGGTGTTATATATATTAATGGAGACAATAAAATCGAATTAATGAATCGTAAAGCATATGAGATAACTGGAACTACAAACAAAATATCTAAAGAAGCTTGTATCAGTGATGTATTAGATATTAAAGCCAAGTCAAAAGCCTCGACTATTCTTGATATACTAAAAGATGTTAGAGAAAACCGACATATGCGTGGCTTAGAAAAAGATTCCTATTTGATGGTAAATGGCTCAAAAAAATACATGTCAGCAAGTTTTTCTCCAGTATTTATGGGTACAGAAATTCAAATTGTTATTAGTTTGAGAGACATTAGTCGTTTTAGACAGTTAGAAATTGAAAAATTGAAATATGAAAAAACTATTAAAAAAGCAAAAGAAGAGGCGGAAAATGCTAATCGTCTTAAAAGTGAATTTTTATCAAATATGAGTCATGAAATAAGAACTCCATTAAATGGCATCATAGGTATGATTGATTTAACTAGAAGAGAAATTACTGAACCGGAACTTCGAGAAAACTTAGATACAGCCAAGGAATCAAGTTTGAATTTGTTACATATTATTAATAGTGTTCTTGATATTTCTAAAATCGAGGCAGGAAAATTCGAACTTAAATATAATAACTTTAGTATGGATAGGTTGCTTACGACAATTCAAAAGGAACACGAAGTAAAAAGTAATCAGAAAAATATAGATTTAAATATTCAACCTTGGGATTTTGAACATGATTTTCTATATAGTGATAAGGTAAGACTTAAACAGGTTCTTATTAATCTAGTAGGTAATGCAATTAAATTTACTGATGAAGGAGAAGTAGCTCTTAGTCACACCATGAAATACATTAAACAAGGCCGTTATGAATTAGAATTGCATATTATAGATACAGGAATTGGTATTAATGAAAGTTATAAAAACCAATTGTTTGACAGCTTTACACAAGCTGATGGCTCCTATACTAGACAAGAAGGAGGTACAGGTCTAGGACTTGCAATTTCAAAAAGTATTGTTGAAAAGTTAGGAGGTAAATTATCTTATAGTAGTAAGGTTGGTGAAGGAAGCGATTTTTGTGTTAAGATACCAATGTTAACACAACGCCAACCAAAAAAAGATGATGTTAAAGTAAAGGCAAAAGCACAAAACAAATCAAATTCAAAGGTTTTAGATTCAAAACCATCAAATCCAAAACCTTTAAATTTAACAGGTAGGATTTTATTAGTAGAAGATGATGTTATTAATCAAAAAGTTATTTCTAAACAATTAGAATTAGATGGTCATGAAATAATTATTGCGTGTAATGGTGCAGAAGGAGTTAAGGCATTTAATGAGTCAGAGTATGATTTGATAATTATGGATATTCAAATGCCTGTTATGAGCGGTGTTGAAGCAGTTGACATTATTAGAAAAACTGAAACAAATAAACAGGTACCGATTATTGCATTAACAGCATTAGCGTTAAGTGAAGATAGAAGGAATATTATGGAACACGATTTTGATCTTTATTTAACTAAACCGATCCAATTAGATGAATTTTCTAATACAGTTCAGATGATTTTGCGTCGTAAATCAGGTTCGAATAAAGAAGATTCGAATAAGGAAAATACTCAAAAAGACATAAATAATTGTATACAAAAGACTAATGAAAGATTAACAGAAATAAAAAAAGGAATTGAAGATTTAAATTGGATTGTAATTGAAGATCAAACACATAAATTAGTAAATCATTTTAAGTCTTTGAATTTAGAAGAATTACGTCTATTAGCGTTTAAAGTTGAAATGGAGGCAAGAAAAGAAAAAACGGAGAAAATTCTATTATTGATAGGTGAGATAGAAGAGCTACTAAAAAAACTATACAAAGGAGGATTAAAATGTTAAAAATTCTTATTGCAGAAGATGACATGATAAGCAGAAAGCTAATATGGAAGGTACTTGAGGAATTTGGTGAATGTGATTTGGTTGTAAATGGTTTAGAAGCCATAGATGCATATATGCTTGCAGCTAAAGACAAGGAACCATATGATTTGATATGCCTTGATGTTATGATGCCAAAAGTAGATGGAGTTAAGGTGTTAAAAACTATAAGAGATTTAGAAACTCAAAGTAGTATTAGTGACCCTACAAAGATTATTATGGTTACAGCATTATCCGAAACAGAGGTAGTAGATGATTCGTTTGATAAAGGTGCAGATGCTTATGCAACTAAACCACTAGACATAGATAAATTAGTTGAAGTTTTGAAAAATCTTGAACTGATTAATTAAACTTAGCTATCATGGATAAAACTACAAAAGACTATTATTTAATACTACAAGTACATATGTTAGCGGAGCAACAGGTTATTAAAGCTGCGTACAAAAAACTTGGACACAAGTATCATCCAGATAATAATGGTGATCAAACCTTATTCCAAAATATAAGAGAAGCATATCAGGTTTTAAGTGATCCTACTAGACGAAGGGAATATGATAAACAATGGCGTAATAACAAGCTGTCATCTAACCCGATTTTTGATGATAATATGGCAACTGGCTACTATGATATTGCTTTTAGCACTGTTAAAGAAGTTGTTGTAGAATATATGTATTATATTATGAACGGCGAATATCAAATGGCTTATGAATTGTTATCAGAATACAACAAAAAACAAATCTTTAAAAAGGACTTTGTTTTATGGCAATCACTTATTGGGGAAATCCATAGACTTAAGAAATTTGACTGTGTCATTGCTGATTTTAATGTAGATATAGAGTCTAATGAGCAAATGATTACGTACAAAGTAAAAATCACAGAAATGAATTTACTATTAAATCGTATTGAAGAAGATTACTTTAAGCGGTATGTTATATACGAAAAAGGGATATGGAAAATTCTTCTACCGGATATTAACATAAAGGGAATTACTAAGAAGTACAAGAAAATCATTGCAATAAGTAGAAAAAATCGTAAGAAGATTAAAGGTATTTCAATTAAAACTAATGAGATATTTAATGCTAAGGTAGTGACAATGTCTACGTTTATTAATAATTGTGAATACGAATACCTTAGATTTATGAGATACAAGAGAAATTTCAGTGTAATAAAGCTTCAAATAGATACAAAAGAATTAACTTTAGCTGAAGAAAATTATTTTGAAAAAATACTAGAAACTTACACAAGAAAACTAGATTCATTTAGTCGGTTTGATCAGAATACATTTTTAATACTATTACCTGAAACAGATGTGAATGGTGGATCTAATGTGATAAACAAATTAGATATAAGAATAAGAGAACAGTTAGACAGCAATATAAAGTTAGGTTATCACCAGAAACTTTATACACTTGATAAAACTTATATAGGTATTAAAGAGTTTCTTGATAAAATCACAACAGATGATTAAGGTGTCAAACTATGCAGTTTTGACACCTTAATCAATAGATAAATGAAAAGGTAAGATAGTATGTATAAAGAATTAAAAAGTTACACATCAAAAATAAAATCTTATCATATGCCAGGGCATAAAAATGGTAAGATATCTTTAATTAATGAGCCGTTTTTAGTAGATGTGACAGAAGTTGAGGGAACAGATGACCTACATCATGCTACTGGAATTATAGATACACTTCAAAAACAGATAAGTAATATATATCATTCTTATAGAACTTTTCTACTTATAAACGGTAGTACAAGTGGACTCCTAGCGGCTGTGGCAGCAGTTACAAAGCCAGAGGATAAGGTTATTATAGGGAGAAACTGCCATAAATCTGTATATAATAGCGTTATGCTTGGAAAACTTAATGTTGCGTATTTGCTACCAGATTATGATTTAGAGTATCAATTTTATAAAGGCGTTAACAGTAAGGAATTAGTAACAAGTATTAGCAAAAGAGAGAATATTAAAGCTGTTGTTATTACCAGTCCTACTTATGAAGGTATTGTTTCTGAGATTGAATTAATTAGCGAAGCAGCACATTCTAACGGGGCTGTTTTGATTGTTGATGAAGCACATGGTGCTCACTATATATTTAATGAATATTTGCCTAACTCAGCTATTAGACAAGGTGCTGATATAGTGGTTCAAAGTACTCATAAAACATTACCTTGTATGACCCAAACTGCATTGCTTCATGTTAGTGAGGAAGCGGTATTATCTGGTCGTGTAAATATTAATAAGCTGCAAAAATATTTAAGTGTTTATCAATCATCAAGTCCATCATATGTTCTAATGTCTTCTATTGAGAAGGGTGTTAAATATATGATCGAACATGAAATAAAGTTTGAAAAACTTATATTAGAAACTAAAAATCTAATATCAAGCTATAATCAACGACAAAATAAATATGGACATTGGTTATCGGGTAATAAGGTGGATATAACCAGATTAACTTACCTAATTAATAAAAAAACTGGCATAACAGGATGGCAATTAGCAAAGGTACTTAGGAAACAACATAAAATCCAAGTAGAATTAGCGTGTGAACATCATATAATCGGTATTGTGACAATTGCAGACTCGGTTCAAGATGTAAATATACTTATGGATGCAATTGATATTTCTATGAGTAATCTTGTGTCAAACAAGACGAATACTGAACATGAATTTTCAACAAACAAAATTCATGTGAAAGACGTGCTTAGAGAGTTGCCAAAAGTTCAGTATAGTATATATGAAACAACTTATTTAGATAGTGAAAAAGTGGTTTTAAAAAAAGCTATTAGTAGAGTTGCGAAGGAGTTTGTAATACCTTATCCACCAGGAATTCCTGTTATTGTTCCTGGAGAAGTGTTTACATTAGAGTTGTGTAATAAGTTGGAAGATTTTATGATAAATGGACACGAAATCTATGGTATAATAGAAGGAGAAGTTCAAGTTATTAGGAAAGTTTAGATTACTATATATAAATATATTTTAAGGAAATAAAAATGAATATTAGGAGATATACAATTATACTCCTTAATAACATAAGAAGAGGTATGTGATGGAAGGCTTATTTATTACAATTGAAGGAATGGATGGTTCAGGAAAAACCACTCAGATTAATAAACTTAGAGATTACTTTGAACACAAAGGACAACATGTGGTTCTAACAAGAGAACCAGGTGGAACAGTGATAAGTGAGGCTATACGTGAAATAATTCTTGACATAAAATATCAAGAGATGGATTCAGTTACAGAAGCACTTTTATATGCAGCTTCAAGGGCGCAACATGTGAGACAGCATATTGTACCCAATCTTAAAGATGGCAATATTGTTATATGTGATAGATATGTGGATTCGTCTATTGTATATCAAGGATTTGCAAGAAAAATAGGCAAAGAAAAAGTAAAAATGATTAATGATTTTGCTACGGATAAACTAGTTCCTGACATAACATTCTTCTTAGACTTAGAGCATACAAAAGGTATGGATCGTAAGAAAAATCAACAGGAATTAGACAGACTTGAAGCTGAAAAAGAACAGTTTCATCAAATGGTACGAGAAGGATATCACCAATTATTAAAAGAAAATCCACATCGGTTGATAGGCGTTGATGCAAGTCAGAGTATTGAAGAAGTACATCAAGCTATTTTAAATGGATTAAAGAATAAGAACATTATAGTCGATAAATAAATTAAGAGTAGGCAATTATTCGATTCGGTAAGGAGTGATATTATGAAATTAATATTAGTAATAACTCACGATGAAGATTCACATCATCTTATGGGACGATTAACAAAGGCAGGATTTATGGCGACTAAACTTGCTAGTACCGGTGGATTTCTTAGAACAGGTAATACAACTTTGTTTGTAGGTGTACCTAGTGAAAAGGTTGATGAAGTAATGGAGATTATCAAAGATGTTTGTAAAACATGCAAAAAACTATCAATGATCAATCCGCCTGTTTCTAACATCCCTGATTCAATGATTTCGTATCCGGTAGAAATCACTGTTGGAGGTGCAACGATCTTTGTTTTAGATGTAGATCAGTATCTTAAGATTTAATTTGTAAGGAGTTGTAATATGGATATTAATGTTAATGGGATACAAAGTGTAAGCCAAGTAGATTCAGTGAAGAAAACAGAAACTGTAACGGGTGAAAATTTTAAATTCACATTACTGAGCAAAGTTGAAGAAACTGAACTAAGAGATAAGTTGAACAATATGATCGAATCCATAACAACGCAAGGTGACAAAATTGCCAAACATATGGATATTAGTGATATGCGCAAATATAGAGAATCTATTAAAGAATTCATGAATGAAATTGTTACTCGTTCACATAAGTTTTCAAGAGAAAATTTTTTGGACAAAAGAGGTCGTCATAGAGTGTATGGTATTGTTAAGTTAGTTGACGAAAATCTTGATGAGTTGGCACAAGAATTGCTAAGTGATGAGAAGAACCACCTTAATATTTTGAACAAGATTGGTGAAATACGAGGATTGTTATTAGACATGATTGTATAACAAAATAGAAACAGAGGATATTATGAATTCGTTTTACGATATAATTGGTCATGAGGATGTTATTTCTCACATGAAAAATGCATATACACTTGAAAAAGTTTCCCATGCCTATATTCTTGAAGGAGAAGAAGGCATGGGTAAAAAAATGCTTGTAAATTCCTATGGTAAGTTATTGCAATGTGAAAAGCCAGATGGTAGTAAACCTTGCAATATTTGCTCTTCTTGTATTCAGATGGATACGCAGAATCATCCAGATGTAATATACCTTTATCCTACTAAAAAGACAGGTTATGGAATTGATGATGTTAGAGAACAGATGGTAAGCGATATTAATATTAAACCTTATCGCAGCAAGTATAAAATATATATCATAGATCAAGCTGATACTATGACAATTCAAGCTCAAAACAGTATTCTTAAAACCATTGAAGAGCCACCGGAATATGGTATTTTTTTTATGCTTGCAGTAAATAGTAAAAAGTTTTTACCCACAATACTATCAAGAGCGGTTAAGATGACTTTAAAGCCAATTAATTCTAGTGATATAGAAAGTTTTCTTATAAGTGAATATGGTGTGAATATGGATAAAGCTAAGGTGCTAAGTTCCTTTTCAAGAGGAAATATAGGTAAAGCGATTAAGCTTCAAGAATCTGAAATATTTAATAATCAACGTAATGATATGGTAGAACTATTAGATATATTTATTAACCGAGAAGAATATGATATAATGGAGGCTGTTAAGCTTCTTGAAAGGCAAAAAGAGACGATTAGTGAGTTGATAGAAATATTGATAAGTCTTATACGTGATGTTTTGTACTATAAAGAAACGCAATCAAGTAGCGAATTAATACATCAAGACATAGAACTTAGAATTATAGAACTTAGCAATAAAGTTAAACCGGAGAGATTAGTAAAACTTGTGAAAAATAGTTATGAGTTTATGAATCAACAAAGACTTCACGTTAATTTTTCCCTTTCGGTTTTAACTATGTTAACCAATTGTTAACATAGGATGGATGTACTTATAGATATATGTAGCTAAAGGGCTAAGTGGAATTGGAGGAATATATGATTAAAGTTATAGGCGTTCGTTTTAGAAAAGCGGGTAAGATATATTATTTTGATCCGGCAGGTTATGAAATCGAATCCGGTGAAGATGTTATTGTTGAAACAATAAGAGGTGTTGAGTTTGGCTATGTTGTAAAAGGCATAATGGAAATCACAGAAGACGAAGTGGTTCAACCCCTTAAAAAAGTTATTAGGATTGCTACTGATAAGGATCTTGATCAAGAAGAAGAAAACAGTCTTAAAGAAGCAGAAGCTTTTGGAACATGTTCAGAAAAAATAAGTAAACATAACTTAGATATGAAGTTAATTGATTGTGAATATACATTTGATAAGAATAAGCTGTTGTTTTATTTTACTGCTGATGGAAGAGTTGACTTTAGAGAATTAGTTAAAGATCTTGCAGCAGTATTCAAAACTAGAATTGAACTTCGTCAAATTGGTGTACGGGACGAAACAAAGATGCTTGGTAGCATTGGTATTTGTGGACGTCCGTTATGTTGTTACACACATTTATCAGAATTTCATCCAGTATCTATCAAAATGGCTAAGGAGCAAAATTTATCCCTTAATCCAACTAAGATTTCAGGCGTGTGCGGAAGATTAATGTGTTGTCTTAAGTATGAAGAGGAAACTTATATAGAACTTAATAGAAAACTTCCAAGGTATGGTGATACCGTTATTACACCAGGTGGTAAGGAAGCAGAAGTTAAACATGTAAATATCCTTAGACAATTAATCAAAGTAATTATTCGTGATGGTGATAATGTTGATATTGTTGAATTTCATTTAGATGAACTTAAGATTAAAAAAAAGCGTGGCAATAAAAATCAAAAACTTCCTAAAGCGGAATATAATGAACTTAAAAAACTCGAAAAATTAGAAAAACAAGAAAAAGAAATTAGTCGAGAAAAATAATTATGAAACTTAAACCTAACGAACGTATTGATGACTTACATATAAATGGATATAAAATCATTCAAAATACAGAAGGATTTTGTTTTGGTATGGACGCTGTATTATTAAGTGGATTTGCTAAGGTTAAAGAAGATGAAACCCATCTGGACCTTGGTACAGGAACTGGAATAATTCCTATACTACTTGAAGCAAAAGGTATGGGGAAATCCTATATGGGACTTGAGATTCAGGAAACTTTTGTAGATATGGCAAATCGTAGTGTAGTGATGAATAAAATTGATGATAAAGTGACTATTATTCATGGAGATATAAAGGAAGCAGATAAGCTGCTTCCTTTATCAAGCTTTAATGTTATTACAACAAACCCGCCATATATGGATAGTGGTAAGGGCTTAGTTAATCCTGAATCTATGAAGGCTATAGCTAGGCATGAAATATTATGTACCCTTGAAGACGTCATTAAAAGTGCAAGTCGTTTAGTTACAGTTTCTGGGAGATTTTATATGATTCATCGCCCACACAGATTAATAGATATTATTGAACTTCTAAGACGTTATAATATGGAGCCTAAACGGCTTAGAATGGTACATTCTTATATACATAAAGATGCAACAATGGTGCTTATTGAAGCTGTTAGAAATGGGAAACCAATGATTAAGGTAGAATCTCCCTTAATTATTTATAAAGCAATTAATGAGTATACTGATGAAATAAAACAAATATATGGGAAAATATAGAATACAGTTTGTATAGAACTAGTTTGTAATTTAGTTGCATCATATATATATCATGAGAAGATTATTAATTATATGAAAGGGAAGCAAAATGAAATATGGATGTTTATATTTGATTGCTACACCAATTGGAAATTTAGATGATATGACTTTTAGAGGAGTGAAAACTCTTGAAATGGTTGATTATGTTTTGGCAGAAGATACTAGGCATTCAATTAAATTACTTAATCACTTTCAGATTTCTAAAAAACTAGTAAGTTATCATGAACACAATCAATATACAAAAGCACAATCAATAATCGATGATCTACTTAAAGGTAAAAATGTAGGTCTTGTTACCGATGCAGGGACTCCAGGTATTTCTGATCCTGGCAGTCATCTAGTGATTTTATGCCAAGAACAAGGGATACCTTATACGATTATTCCTGGACCAGTAGCTTTTGTTAATGCACTGATAGTATCAGGTCAAAACACAAATAGAATGGTGTTTGATGGTTTTCTTCCTATGAAAAAAAAGGATAGGCAAAAAAGACTTGAAATTCTTCAAACTGAAACGAGAACAATCACTTTTTATGAAGCTCCTCATAAACTAAAAAATACATTAGATGACTTACTAAAGGCTTTTGGAGCAGATAGAAGTGTGAGTTTAGTGAGAGAACTAACAAAGCGCTATGAAGAAGTGATTAAGATGACTTTAGGTGAGGCTGTTGATTATTACAAAGAACGTAATCCTAAAGGTGAATATGTTATTGTTCTTAAAGGCATTAGTGAAGAGATTCTTATAGAACAGAAAATTAGCGATATGAGCCAGATAAGTATGGAAGAGCAAATGGAACAGTATTTAAGTGAAGGGTTTACGAAGAAAGAAGCAATTAAACAAATTGCTAAAGACCGTGGCATGAATAAACGAGATGTGTATCAGTATTTTGTGAATGATAGTCATAAAATATAATTGAATTACCTGTTGATAAATACAGACAAAGGATTATAATTAGAAGTAAGTACTTATGATTAAACTATTTACACGGGAGGACATAACATTGAGCACAGAAATAACAAAAAGTAAGCAAACTAAAGAAGGGTTGCTGCAAAATGATCAAATATGGAAAGCCATTGTTACAGCATCACCAGATGGTATTGGCTTGATTTCTTTAGATGGTAAGTTGAAAGTTGTTTCAGATAAATTGGCTACAATGTATGGATACTTACCAGATGAAATGGTGGGAAACTGGGTTATTGATTTTGTCGAATCATCGTATCACAAACTGTTAACTGAAAGTATATGTAAACTGCTTTCAAGTAAGGAAAAAAGCCTTTTAACTGAATATAAAGGAATTAATAAGAACGGTAATCGATTTATTGTAGAAGTGACTTCTTCAACACTAAAAGATTCTAGAGGGAAACCAACTAGCATCCTTATAGTAGAACGTGATATAACTAAACGTAAAGCAGCGGAAGAAGCGCTTAAAATCAGCGAAGAAAAGTATGTGGCTATTTTTGATGAATCACCTATAGCTATTATTGTATATGATGGAAAAGGAATGCTGACTCATGTAAATAAAGCATGTATTAAATTGTTTGATATTGAGAATGTTAGCGACATAACAAATTTAAATCTTTTTAATGATATGAAACTAGATCATGATTTAAAAGCAAAAATATTAGCACATAAGAATATTAGATTTGAAACTGAATTAGATGGCGAATTAGCTAAGAAATTTAGTTCTAAAAAAATAGACCCTTTGAATATAAAGTATTTGGATGTATCTCTTAAAACAATGGATGATAATACAAAAACATATGGATATATTGCTCAAATACTTGATATTACAGAACAAATAAAAGCGCGTGAAGAAATAGAATATTTAGGTAATCACGATAGACTTACTGGATTATACAATCGAAGATTTTATGAAGATGAATTAGTAAGATTAGATATTAATAGAAATCTTCCTATTTCTATAATTATGGCGGATGTAAATGGTTTAAAACTGACCAATGATTCTTTTGGACATGCTTTTGGGGATGAACTTATTAAAAAAACAGCCGAAATCATAAAAAATGTCTGTAGAGGTGACGAGATTATTGCTAGACTTGGAGGCGATGAATTTGTAGTTTTATTACCTAAAACTGATGCTAATGAAGCGGAAAAAATACTAGAACGTATAACGAAACTTGCTTCAACTGAAAAAGTTGCAAATATTGATATTTCCATTTCTTTTGGATGCGAAACGAAGGCGAATGATGATGAAGACTTTCAAGAGATATTTAAACGTGCTGAAGATAACATGTACAAAAATAAACTAAATGAAAGTGTAAAAGTAAAAAATGAAATGATAAATAACATAATGAATTTGCTTTATAAAAAAAGCGAATGGGAAAAGTTGCATTCAAAGCGAGTAAGTGAAATTTGTGAAATGATTGCATCAAAAATGGGATTTGATGAAGAAACAATTAGTCAGGTGAAAATAGCAGGACTTATGCATGATATTGGAAAATTTGGTATTGATGAAAAAATACTTAATAAAAAACAAGAATTAAATACTAGTGAACAAAATGAGATAAAAAAACATGCCGAAATAGGATATCATATATTAAGTTCCGTAAATGAATTTTCAAAAATTGCAAACTATATTCTTGAACATCATGAGCGTATCGATGGTAAAGGATACCCCAAAGGAATTAAAGGTAATCAAATATCTATTCAAGGAAGAATTGTTGCAGTTGCAGATACTTATGATACAATGACTAGAAGTAGTTCTTATCAAAAAGCAATAAGTGAAGAAGACGCGATTGCAGAACTTAAGAGCTATGCAGGTGCTTGGTATGACACAAGAGTTGTAAACGTATTAATGGAAATAATTAATTAGTTATAAGGAGTTGATGTTATGGATGTATTTATTGCTAGACAACCAATTTTTGATAAATCTATGAATGTAGTAGCTTACGAGCTACTTTATAGAAATAGTAAGATTAATACTTCATTGTCAGATGGAGATGATGCCACTTCTAGTGTTCTTATTAATGGCTTACTTGTTATGGGATTAGAAACCCTAACAGATAAGAAAAAGGCATTTATTAAGTTTACGAAAAATCTTATCCTAGATGAAACAGTAACACTTTTCAAGCCAGATAATATGGTAGTGGAAGTGTTAGAAGATGTTGAGCCAGATGGTTTGTTAATTGAGGCGATTAGGCGACTTAAAGATGCAGGCTATACAGTTGCTTTAGATGAATATGTTGAGTCGGATAACTTTGAAGAAGTATTGAATATGACGGATATAATAAAGGTAGATTTTCAACTATGCGATGAAGCAACTGTTGTTAGAATTGCAGAAAATTATAGGAATACAAGAATTAAATTATTTGCAGAAAAACTAGAAACGCAAGAACAATTTGATATAGCTAAAAAGTTAGGGTATACGTATTTTCAAGGACACTTTTTTGCAAAACCTAAGGTGATAGTATCTAAAGATATTAAAAGTTTTAGCATTTCACATATAAGAATAATGCAAGAACTTGGTACTCCTGAACCAGATTATAAAAAAATATCTGAAGCAATTGAAAGTGATTTAGGATTATCGTATAAATTACTAAAACTAGTAAACTCAGGAATATATTTTGGAATTAATAATATTACGTCGATTCATCAAGCGCTAGTTAGATTAGGTATAAAAGAAGTGGCTAAATGGATGACATTAGTAATGATGCGAGACGTAGGTGCTAATAAGCCTGAAGTGCTTGCACGCACTTCGATTATTCGTGCTAGAGCATTAGAAACACTAGCTAGTAAAGTAAAATTAGAGAAACGAAAAGAGGAATTTTTTCTTCTAGGAATGCTTTCAATGATGGATGTTATTATGGGAAGATCTATGAAAGAAATTCTTAAAGAATTACCGTTAGATAGTGAAATCAAGTCAGCATTAGTAGGTGAAGATAATATTCTTCGTAAAGGATTAGAAATAATACTTGCCTATGAACTTGCAGATTGGGATAAAGTGGAATTACTTGGTGGAATTGGAAAAGGAATGATAGATGAAATGATTTCTGATTCATACTTTGAAGCTATTAGATGGACTCAGGAATTATATGTATTATAAAACTGAAACAATAGCAATAGCAATAACATTGGCAAAAGAAAAGGAGATTCATGAAAAATTTTAAAATTATAATTGCTTATGATGGTAGGCGATATAAAGGTTTCAGAATAATAAAAGGTAGCGAAGATAAAACAATACAAGGGAAATTTGAAAGTATTCTTGGTAAATTATATGAAGAGAAGGTAGAAGTAATATCAGCAGTTAATACGGATGCGGGAGTTCATGCTAAGTATCAGGTTCTTAATTTTAAAGCACCTAAAGATGAGTTTAACATCGGTAAAATTCTAAATTATATGGAAACCTTTCTTCCAGATGATATTATTGTTTTAAAAGTGGAAGAAGCTAATGAGCGATTTCATGCAAGGTACAATGTTAAAAGTATTGTTTATGAATATCGTATTTGGAAAAGTGACGCACCGCATCGTCCGTTATTTAGCCGCAATCAGGTAAAATTAATGGATAAACCATTAAAAGCGATGGTAATGGAAGAAGCAGCTAGTTTAATGGTTGGTGAACATGATTACCGCGCTTATTGTACTAAGTCTAAAGTTAAAAGTACTGTTAAAAATGTTCAAGAAGTTACAGTTAAGGAAACAGACAATGAAATAGTAATCAAAATTGCTGCTAATGGATATCTTATAAATATGGAACGAATAATGATTGGGACATTAATTCAAATTGGGCTCTATGAAAGAGATATTGAGTCGGTAGAAAAAGCGTTTAGTACATTGAGTAATGAACATGTTGGACACAAAGCTATGGCAGGTGCTTTATGTTTGATTGACATTAAATACTAAGGATGGTTAGTAAGCTGCTATTTTGTCGAATATTAATAAATTTATAAGAATTTAAACATAAAACTTTCATATTTATTTGTTATTATATTATTATAAGCGAGGTAGAGTAAAGGTACCTAGATTAAATAGAATAATTATGGAGAGGTGACAAAATGAACGTTGCATTTTTATTGACGCCTAAGAGTGAAGTGGTAATGTTAACGAATACCATGACATTAAGGCAAGCAATGGAGAAAATGGAATATTATAAATTTTCAGCAGTACCTGTATTAGATAAATATGGACGATACGATTACACATTATCAGAAGGTGATATACTATGGTATATTAAAGAACATATGAATTTGCATATGAATTTGAAGGATCTAGAAAAAGTTCGATTAGGATCAATAAAACGATCAAGAAGTATTGAAGCTGTATCTATTAACGCAAGTTATAATCATGTGGTTGAAATGACTAGATTTCAAAACTTTGTACCCGTTGTAGATGATGCAGGAATTTTCATTGGAATAGTAAAAAGAAGTGATATAATGATGAAAGAATTGCATTCTCAACAAATTGATTCTCATATAGGAGCTCAAGTTAGTTGATGTAT
>JAOZKH010000049.1:0-12504 GCA_029935405.1 Vallitaleaceae bacterium
GTAGAGCACACGGCTGTTAACCGTGGGGTTGCTGGTTCAAGTCCAGCTTGGGGAGTTAAGGAAAATAGAATTGCGAAAGAAATATCGTAGTTGCTGATTTTTCATTTTTTGTTTGACTACATAAAATGTCAAGGAAACTTTTCTTCTACGAATAATCTTTAAATTGGGATGAAAAGAAGTTTCTTTGATTCACAGAAAAAGTATTTAAGGCCCGTTGGTCAAGCGGTTAAGACACCGCCCTTTCACGGCGGTAACAGGGGTTCGATTCCCCTACGGGTCAGTTGAATTAATCTATTAGGATTAATTTCTTACAAGCCGACGTGGCTCAATTGGCAGAGCAGCTGACTTGTAATCAGCAGGTTATCGGTTCGAGTCCGATCGTCGGCTTACATATTGTTAAATTTAGTTGTGGACCATTAGCTCAGTTGGTCAGAGCATCCGGCTCATAACCGGATGGTCCGGGGTTCGAGTCCCTGATGGTCCACTAAATTTGGCCCAGTGGCTCAATTGGTTAGAGCGCCGGCCTGTCACGCCGGAGGTCGTCGGTTCGAGTCCGATCTGGGTCGTAAGTATATTATCCCTAGAGTATTTTAATAAATCTAGGAATATTGCGATTATGAACGTAAATAGTATAAAAAAACTAAATTATATTAATACATTCCCAGGGCGCATAGCTCAGCTGGGAGAGCACCTGCCTTACAAGCAGGGGGTCACAGGTTCGAGCCCTGTTGCGCCCACTAATTAATATTAAAATATTAATTAATGTATGTCAGTGTATATTATACTGATACCCCTAATTGAATATGCCCGAGTGGCGGAACTGGTAGACGCACAGGACTTAAAATCCTGCGATGTAACAATCGTACCGGTTCGATTCCGGTCTCGGGCATCAATTATATGTGCGCATAGCTCAGCTGGATAGAGCGTCTGGCTACGGACCAGAAGGCCGGGAGTTCGAATCTTCTTGCGCACGTGTTATAATGAGTCTAGTGATTGCCTATAAGGTGGTTATTAGGCTTGTTTTTTGTATTATAATAAAATATTCATATATATTTTATTAGTAAAAACGTCTTACTAAATATCAAGAATATATATTAAATATGCAAAAATAATAAATATAAAGGATAAAAAGATATGATGAAAATAATTAATACTAAATATCAAAATATCAAAAAAAATAGACTATTATATAGCATTATTACGTTGATTTTATTAATTAGCGGATGTGTTGGCACTATAGACAATGAACTTATAAATTCAAATAGTGAAATAAATATAGAAAAGGAATTTATTACAATAAAAGAATTTATTAATCTGTTAGATGAAAATGATACCTCGCTAATGATTAGTAATAGATTAGGTGTATCTAAAAACAGTAGTATAAAAAATTTGCTTTATACCGATGAAATAATTACAGTTAGACAAATGCTTTACTACGCACAACTTCTAAATAATGAAGCTGGATTGATAAAGCATATGAAATATATGGGGATTAACCTGAATAGGAAATATGATTTACTAAATAATGTTACATATAGAGAAGCAATAGAGTTGATTTCTTTATATCTTGGCATTGAATTGGCGGAAAAAGATGTTTTTGATAATAAAACAGCTACAGATATGGATAAAGCCATTAATTATAAAGAGGCACATGAATTAATAGAATTAAAAATGAATAAAATATTTTTGCATGCTTCTTTTAAAGCAAATGATAACTATGTGAATGAGTTAGATATAAATGAAAAAATAATTGACTTAGAATTTTTGATATTTAAAAATATGATACTAAGTGGGTTTTTTGAATATGAAAATATGGAAAATTATAATGGTATAGATATAATAAAAATTATTAATAATAATACATTGGCAGTGATAAGGATGTATCGTTACGGTATGATGAGTGGACAATTAGAACAATTATTTTGGAGTACTGTCGCTGGAAACATGAATGAAGAAATAGCAGATATATTTATATCAAATGAATCAATGAATGAAGAATTTGAAAGCCCTTCGGTGGTGGCGAATGATGAAGTTCTAATGGCAAAAGAAGAACTGATAGAAATCTCTAAACAAGTTGCAAAAACAAAATATTATAATGACCCTGTAGATAAAGTAAATATTGACTTTGTACATATGGTAGCGGTAATAGATTGCATTTATTCGGATATCAGTGCAAATGACGATATTGAAATATTCATTGATTATTTTACTGGTTGGGGAGGTGATCTACTAACCTTTTTAAGCGATGTTCAAAAAAAAGTTGATCATAATGAAATTAGCGATAAAAAGGATTATGAAAAGTATATATCTGAAACATTAGGTACCAAGGAAAAATCCAATTTTTCTGAGGAGGACCTTTTAGCAGATATAGATGCAGTAAATATTACAGCAGTACTTAATAAAGAAAAATTGCTTTTATCTGAAGGTGTTATATGGTATTATGGTTCAAGAGACGTCTATCGCAGATATAATTTATTCGTTGATAGTTTTGGCGGACAAGAAGAGTTTCTTAAAACTGTTAAAATCCTTGTATATAATAAATCTATAACTGAAAATGAATTAGTTGCATATCGCGTAAAGAAAAGCGATTTAGGCAGTGTGTTCATGTTGTTTGAAGAGTTGTTTATGTATAGAGAAGGAACAGAAATTGAACTTAAGAGTATTTATGAAGGATTTACACAATTGATTATTAGTCGATTAATTGATTGATTATATGGTTAGGGCGTCAAAACTACATAGTTGAACTTTCTACCGCTATATGTATGCTTGGATGCTTCAACCGAGTACTACATATAGTGGTAGAAATAGAGAAACTTAGTTTTGACACCTTAACCATTATATGATTGATCGTACAATGAATAACTAGAGATTTGAAAGGAGTTGGTAGTATGGATTCTGGACCGGAAAAGAATAGAAAAAATGCTGCCTTATTGGTAGCTAGCTAAGGAGGTTGCTAATGGACTTAAACAATGAAACAATAGATGACACAAACAATGTAACAATAGATGACTTAGAAAATTTGGTAGAAGAGAAGAAATATTCAGAGTTGAAAACATATTTGTTTGATATGCTTTCAGCTGACATTGCGGAACTTATTGATGAAGTACCACTAAGAGATGCCCTTATAGTATATCGTTTATTACCAAAGAATATTGCCATTGAGGTTTTTTCTATGGTAGAAGTTGAAAGACAATCAGAATTAACATCATTAGTAAGTGAAGAAGAGCTAAAGAATATTGTTGATGAATTGTTTTTTGATGATATGATTGACTTGATTGAAGAAGTACCTGCAAGTATTGTCAAAAAAATACTTAGAAATACTTCGCCAAATGAAAGAAATTTAATTAATCAGTTTTTAAAGTATGAAGATGACACAGCAGGTAGTCTTATGACAATCGAGTTTGTGGATCTTAAAAAAAATATGACAGTTAGTGATGCAATGAATAGAATTCGTACAACAGGTGTTAATAAAGAAACAATTTATACCTGTTATGTTGTTGGTAAAGAAAAGATATTAGAAGGTATTGTTTCCTTAAAACACTTAGTTTTATCAGAGAGTGATATGATTGTAGAAGCGATTATGACTGATGACTTTATTGCTGTGGGAACACAAGATGATCAAGAGTACATTGCAGATGTGTTTAAAAAGTATGATTTGTTATCTCTACCAGTTGTAGATAATGAAATGAGACTAGTTGGAATTATTACTATCGATGATATCGTAGATGTAATTGAAGAAGAAACAACAGAAGACTTTCAAATAATGGCAGCTATGACACCATCAGATGAAGAATATATGTCTATGACACCATTTGACTTAGCGAGAAAGAGAATTATTTGGCTTATAGCATTAATGTTCTCAGCAACGCTTTCAGAAACGATTATGGGGCATTATAAAGGCGTCACAATACAAATTGTTATATTAACATCAATGATTCCTATGTTAATGAGTACAGGTGGTAACGCAGGTGCTCAATCTTCAACACTTATTATACGTGGATTAACTTTAGGCGATATTGAATTTACTGATATTTTTAAAGTTATATGGAAAGAGGTAAAAGTTGGTATTCTCTTAGGTTTGACATTAGGAATATTAAATTTTGGTAGAATCTTTTTATTCAGCAATAATATTAAATTAGCTATTACAGTTGGACTTACACTAATTGGAACAACAACAATGGCAGCTTTTATGGGTGGAGTATTACCTATTTTGGCAAAAAAAGCGAAGCTGGATCCAGCTATTATGGCAACACCTTTAATATCAACAATTACTGATGCTACTACATTGGTTATATTTTTCACCATTGCTACGTTAATGTTTTTAGGTTAGTTAATGCTAATATAAGTAAGGACTGTGATTAGCATGTGATTTGGACTTGTATTTATAATATAATGTGATACAATGTAGATATCAGTTTGACGCAATTTGCGGTGAAGATTCATATATTTATTTCTTATATCTAATAATATCTTAGATAGGATAACCCCAATTTAAATAAAAATGATTATATTATTTTTGATTTATATATTTCCATGTATTAGATAATTGAGTTTATTATTATTGAAATTGTTTTAAAAAGTGATTCGTCAAGTTTAAATTATATAGAATTTAGGATGAAATCTTGATAAAGATGTTAAAACTAAGTTTCTCTAATTCTATCACTATATGTAGTACTTAATAACTAATTAATAACAGGAGGAATGTAAACAAATGAATTATGCGAAGATGAAAGTGGCAGAACTAAGAGACATTGCTACAGAACTAGGTATTTTGAATGCAAAGTTATTCAAAAAGGTAGAGTTAGTTCAATTATTAGTAGATATTGACAAAAAGAAAGAAGACGATGCAAAAAAGAAAAAATTTAAATCTACAAGAGAATATGAAACGCGAGAATTGAATTACTCTGAAATTTCTCAACAAAATAAAGTTAAGAAGTTAGATGTAGTTCCTGAGACTTTACCTAAGGAAGAAGTTATAAAAACTGTACCAAAACAAACAGAAAATCATAAGCAGGTTAATACAAATAAAAGGAATAATGATTTAGATAGCGGAATTACAATCAAGGGTATTTTAGAAGTATTACCTGATGGCTTCGGCTTTATTCGTGGAGATAATTATATGCCAGGTGACTCTGATGTATATGTATCACCTTCTCAAATAAGACGATTCAGACTAAGAACTGGAGACATCGTAGAAGGAAATATACGAGTACCAAAAGAAAAAGAAAAATTTGGGGCATTACTTTTTGTTAAGAGAGTTAACGGGGATGAACCTGCAAAGATTTTGAACAGACCTAAGTTTGAGAAATTAACACCTATTTTTCCAAATGAAAGATTAAATCTTGAAACGACTTCAGAAAATTTTGCACTTCGTTTGATGGATTTTGTTGCACCTATAGGAAAAGGTCAAAGAGGTATGATTGTTTCACCACCAAAGGCAGGTAAAACAACATTACTTAAAAATGTGGCAAATGCGATTGCAACCAATCATCCTGATGTAGGGCTAATCGTGTTGTTAATTGATGAAAGGCCTGAGGAAGTTACAGATATTAAGAGATCTATTAAAGGCGATAATGTGGAAGTTATTCACTCTACTTTTGATGAATTACCAGAACATCATAGACGCGTTGCAGAAATGTGCCTTGAAAGAGCTAAACGAATGGTTGAAATGAAAAAAGACTTGGTAATATTACTTGATAGTATTACAAGATTATCAAGAGCGTATAACTTGCTTGTTCCACCAAGTGGACGTACGCTATCAGGAGGTCTTGACCCTGCCGCACTTCATATGCCTAAAAAGTTTTTTGGTGCTGCTAGAAATATTGAAGAGGGTGGTTCGTTAACGATTCTTGCAACTGCACTTGTCGAAACCGGAAGCAAAATGGACGATGTTGTTTTTGAAGAATTTAAAGGAACGGGTAATATGGAACTTGTATTAGATAGAAAACTTCAAGAAAAACGAATTTTTCCAGCGATTGATGTTGGTAGATCAGGTACTAGAAGAGACGATTTGTTGTATACTAAGGTAGAGCTAGAGGCTGTTAACAAATTGCGAAAGGTATCAGCTAACATGAGAGCTGAAGATGTTATTGATAGTATGCTAAAAGTGTTTGTGGATACAAAGAGTAATAAGGAATATGCAATCAAATTATCCAAAAATATACTAAATAATTATTAAAAAAACGGTAAATCATATTGCAAAGACAAATTAACTATGTTATACTATGTAAGCTGTCTTTGTGAACATGAATTTACAAGACTAGAATCTATATTAACTATAGTAGAAATATTTGAAAGAGGTGAAAATCATGAAAGAAGGAATTCATCCAGAATATCACCAAGCAACTATAACTTGCAACTGTGGTAATGAATTTGTAACAGGTTCTACAAACAAATCAATTCATACTGAGATTTGTTCAAAATGTCATCCATTCTATACTGGAACACAAAAAGCTGTTCAAGCACGTGGACGTATTGATAAGTTCAATCGTAAGTATGGTGTGAAAAGCGACGAAGAGTAAATTATTGAAAGTTGAGGTTTACCTCAACTTTTTTTTGTATTTTTTTACATGGTTAAGGTGTCAAAACTAAGGTTCTCTAATTCTACCACCATATGTAGTACTCGGTTGAAGCCTCTAAGTATACATATAGTGGTAGAAAGTTTAACTATGTAGTTTTGACACCTTAATATTACATAAAAGAAAAATTCTTCTGGTTTATCATGCAAGCTGTACAAAAAAACAGGTGAAAAACCGGAAAAATATGTAGTAATAGACCTTTACGGTTTTATTAGAAAGGTATATAATAGGGGATAGTGTTAACAGAAAGGTTGTGAATTTATGGGAAAATCTAATGTAGGTGGGCAAGCAATTATTGAAGGCGTTATGATGAAAAATGATGATGTTTATGCTATTGCCATTCGAAAGCCAGATAAAGAAATAATAATAGATAAAAAAAACAAGGTGTCTTTAACAAAAAGATATAAAATTCTATCATTACCTCTAATTAGAGGTGTAGTTGCTTTTGGAGAATCAATGATTACAGGAATGAAAATCTTAACATATTCAGCTGAATTTTTCGAGGTAGAAGATGAAGTAGAAGAATCAAAATTTGATTTGTGGATTGAAAAGACCTTTGGGAATAAAGCAGATGATGTCATAATTGGGATTAGTGTTGTTTTAGCTATAATTATGGCAATGGTGCTTTTTGTATTATTACCACTTGGACTATCACATTTGTTAAAACCAGTATTATCACAGCCATGGCTAGTTAATCTTGTGGATGGTATTATACGTGTTATTGTATTTTTGTTATACTTAATACTTATATCAAGAATGAAAGATATCCAAAGAGTATTTCAATATCATGGAGCAGAGCATAAATCTATCCATTGTTATGAAAAAGGATTGGAATTAACTGTAGAAAATGCAAAAGTGCAGACAAAATTGCACAAAAGATGTGGAACAAGCTTTTTAGTATATATAGTTATAATTAGTGTCTTTTTACTAACATTGATTAACCCTTCAACTTTATGGATGCGATTTGTTGTTAGAATAGTATTATTACCTGTTATAGCTGGTATTTCCTATGAAGTACTTAAACTTATTGGTAATAGTGATAATAAAGTTTTGGATTTCCTTGCAAAGCCTGGACTTGCGCTTCAAAAATTGACTACAAGTGAACCTGATGATTCTCAACTTGAAGTGGCTTTGGTTTCATTAAAAGTAGCATTAGGTGAAGAAGTGACAAAAATCAATGATTCAATAGTAACGACTGAAAGAGAAAAAACAGAAAATAATGATAAAGAACTGAAGTCGTTACCTGAAGATGTATAATGTTAGAGAACTGGTTCTTAAAGGAAAGAAATATCTAAGAGCATCAGGATTGCCAGAAATTGAAGCAAGATATATAGCTGAATATATATTAGGAATTTCCTTTACAGAATTAATAAATCAGTATGAGGATAGTATCAGTGAAGAAATAAGTAATAGATTCTTTGAGATTGTTAATAAGCGCATCAAGAGATATCCACTTCAGTATATTACTAATGAACAAATGTTTTATGGTATTAATTTTTATGTGGATGAAAATGTACTTATACCTAGACCTGAAACTGAGCTATTGGTAGATCTAGGTATTAATTATGTAAAAAAGCTTATAGAGGCTGGGAAGCAAAATATCCGAATAATAGATATGTGTACAGGTAGTGGATGTATAGCTATTAGCTTAGCAAGCGAATTGACAAAAATCAACAAAGAAATTCATATAAGTATTATTGCAGTTGACGTATCAGAGAAAGCACTTAAAATTGCAAAGAGGAATTGGATAAATATTAATTTGAATGATAAATTTAAGAATAGTAAAATAGAATTTGTACAATCTAATCTTTTTGAAAATATAAAGCTACAACAAGTTGATTTGATTATTTCCAATCCACCTTATATACCACCAAGGGAAATTGAAAAATTAATGCCTGAAGTTAGAAGTTATGAACCGAACTTAGCATTAAATGGTGGGAATGATGGTTTGGATTTTTATAGAAGTATTGCATGTGATAGTTTTGAAAATCTTAATAGTAGTGGTATGATTCTATTTGAAATAGGACATGGTCAAATGAAAGATGTTAAAGAAATATTATCACTGAATAATTACAAGGGAGTTTGTGGACAAGTGGACTTACAACAGTATGAGAGAATTGTATATGGAATAAAACTTAATAAACCAGATTAGCTGCTTTAGTTTTAGTTTATGATAAACGTATAACTTGAAAACTATAATAGAGGTGAAATTATGTTTGAAAAATTAGAAGGAATTATTGAAAGATTCGAATTTTTATCGCAACAAATAAATGATGCGGATGTTATTGCTCATCAGGAAACATGGCGCAAATTCATGAAAGAACATGCACATTTAATACCGATTGTTGAAAAGTATAAGGAATATAAAGCTAATAAGGAGACTATTGAAGATTCTCTTGAAATGTTAAAGGAACCTGATCCTGAAATAGTAGAAATGGCTAAAGAAGATCTTAATGAAGCTAAAGGAAAAGTTGCAATACTTGAAGATGAAATGAAAGTTCTTTTGTTACCTAAAGATCCTAATGACAACAAAAATGTATTTGTTGAAATTAGAGGTGGCGCTGGAGGAGATGAAGCAGCACTTTTTGCTGCAAGATTATACAGAATGTACACAAGATTTGCAGAAAGAAATAGATGGAAAATAGATGTTGTAAGTTTAAATGAAAATGGTCTTGGCGGGTTCAAAGAAGTGATTTTCATGATTCAAGGTAAAGGTGCTTATTCAAAACTTAAATTTGAAAGTGGAGTTCATCGTGTGCAAAGGGTACCTACAACAGAGTCAAGTGGAAGAATTCACACTTCAACAGTGACAGTTGCTGTTCTACCAGAAGTTGAGGATGTTGATGTTGATATTAAACAGACAGATATTCGTGTAGATGTTTTTAGAGCATCAGGTAATGGTGGACAGTCAGTTAATACAACTGACTCAGCAGTACGTATTACACATCTTTCTACAGGAATTATAGTATCATGTCAAGATGGAAAATCTCAATTAAAAAACAGAGATAAAGCTATGAAGGTTCTACGTTCAAGGTTATATGATATAGAACTTGAAAAGCAGCAAAGCGAGCTGGCGGCAGACAGAAAAAGTCAAGTGGGAACAGGGGATAGAAGTGAAAAGATTAGAACTTATAACTTCCCACAAGGACGTGTAACAGATCATCGTATTAAGCTTACGCTTCATAAAATTGATGCAATTTTAGATGGAGATATTTATGAACTGATTGACAGTTTAATTACAGCCGATCAAGCAGAAAAGCTTAAAAACATTGAAAGTGTTATTTAGGAGGACAAACAATGAATTTTGCTGAAATGTTTGAACATGCAGAAGAATTTTATTTTTTGCTTGAACTAGCATTAATATTATTAGCAGCATCTATAGGTGGAGGAATAGCAAAAAAGTTTGACATGCCGCCAGTGCTTGGACAAATATTGGTTGGTCTAATTATTGGGCCTACTGTATTAGGAATACTTGAGGGTGAAGATGAACTTATCCATGTTGTAGCTCAGTTGGGTGTGGTTTTTTTAATGTTCTTAGCTGGACTTGAAACAGATGTTAAGGAACTAAAATCATCAGGTAAAGGAGCTTCTATGATTGCAGTAGGAGGGTTAGTGTTACCTTTTGCGTTAGGGGCTTTAGTACCATATCTGTTTTTTCAACAATATATACCAGGAGCACCAGGTCATGATAAAATATTAGGAGCTATATATATTGGAACAATATTAACAGCAACATCAGTTAGTATATCTGTTTCAGTATTAAGAGATATGAAACAACTTGCTTCTAAACAAGGTGTTTCCATATTAGGTGGAGCAATTATTGATGATGTACTTGGTATCATTATGTTATCAGTTGTTTCAGGTATGGTGAACCCAACTAAAGGTGGTAATATAGGTAGCTTATTGCTAAGTATGCTTATATTTGTAGTATTAGTTGTAGTGATAGGATTTATAGTTAGTAAAATAATTACAAGGTATGCGCAGGGTTCACATTGGAGAGATAGAATAATAACAATTTCGATTGTGCTTTGCTTCCTATTTGCATTTGGTGCTGAATTATTTAGTATTGCATCAATTACAGGAGCATATGCTGCCGGTGTTATCATTGCAGCTACCCCTTATCGTCATAGAGTAGTTGACAAAATTCAAACAATCGCTTATTCTTTGTTTACACCAATATTTTTTGTTAGCATTGGATTAAGTGCTCATATTACATCAGATGTAATTAATTATATTGGATATGCATTAATTATCGTAGGTATTGCTATATTTGGTAAAATTGTAGGCTGCTTTATCGGAGCAAAATCCTCTGGATTTAGCAAAAAACATTCTTTGCAAATAGGTATTGGAATGATAGCTAGAGCAGAAGTGGCGCTTATTGTGGCAAACCAAGGATTTAGAAGTAATATTATTGGAATAGAAACATTTACTAGTATTGTTTTATTAGTTGTTATTTCAACAATAGTTTCACCACCATTATTAAAAATGTTATTTAAAGGGGAACCGCCTGTAGTTATGGCAAAGCTTGAAGATTAATTATGGCTAGGATTAAGGAGTGAAATAAATGTTTGCATTATTTATTGTTCTAAATGAACCTGAGTTTTTACCTCAAGTGTTATATAAAATCAAACAGTTAGATATTCGAGGTGCTACAGTAATTGATAGTATGGGTGCTTCAGTTATTAACAAAGATCTCTACAATATTCCATTGATTGGCGGATTAATGAAAAGTATGGATGGTGATATTCACTATAATAAAACTATTTTTTCAGTTATTGAAAGAGAAGAACAGGTTCAAAAAGTTATGTTTCATATTGAAAAAATATTAGGTGGAGATATGAAAAAGCCAAATAAGGGTATTATGTTTGTTGTACCAGTTACCCATATGAGAGGCGGAGAATTAAACCGTCATATTATTAGTAGAGATAACAAGAAATTTATGAGTGAAGAATTTAACAGTGAGTATTACTAGGAGGTTATGATGAAGGAACAATATGTGTTAGTATCCGTTATCAATAGTACAAAAGCCTTCAAAAAAGTTAAAGCTAAGCTAAAAGAGATTGGTTATAACCGTTTTACAGCTATTGATTCAATAGGATCTACAGAGTTGTTAGGAGATATTGAATTTTCAAATATGTTTTCTAAATCTTTAAGTAAAATGGATAATAGAAAATATAATAAAACACTAATACTTGTGTTACCTAGTGAAGAACAAGTTAATTGTGTTATGGATGAACTTGAAAAAATACTTCATATGGATCCAACAAAACCAGGTAAAGGTATTATGTTTACAATACCGATTATTACATGTCAAGGTGTACGATTTTAAAAATTACAGTTATCTAGGGCCTATTGTTCATGCGGGATTTAAAGAAACCGATAATAGGTCTTTTTTTACTTATCAAATTCACCGTTTTCTACTCTTTTAATTAGATTAAGAATATTTGATTTAATGACATCTCTAGTCTCTCTAAATCCTTCAACAGGACCTCCTGAAGGGTCGTCAAGTCCCCAGTCTTCCCGGTAATTACAGGGTAAAGACGGACAATTCACATTACAACCCATGGTAATAATTATATTGAGTTTTTCAGGAATATCTTTTAATAACTTGGGTTTGTGGGAAGACATATCAATATTATCTTCTTCCATAACCTGTACTGCTTTAGGCTTAACCTGAGGATATTCTTCGGTGCCGGCAGAATATGCATCAAAGTATTTAGAGCCTATTGTTCTTGCATAACCTTCAGCCATTTGAGAACGACATGAGTTATGTACACAAATAAATGCGACTGTTTTTTTCATATTATTATTGTATGACAATGAAGTCATACACTCCTTTCGTAATGAAGTGATAATGATTAGTTAATTATATTTGTTTTGGTTTGAGATAGCAACAATTTGATGTAAAATTTTTGTAAAGATATTG
>JAOZKH010000049.1:12604-16711 GCA_029935405.1 Vallitaleaceae bacterium
TATTGCTATTAAGTTTACATCTAGCTTAGATACATTTCTTTGATTTTTGCTTGCAATTCGTCATTTTCAAGATATTCATCAAATTCAGTTACCTTATCAAACATACCGCTTGGTGTAAGTTCAAATACACGATTTGCAACGGTTTGAATGAATCTATGGTCATGACTTGAAAAAATAACATTGCCTTTAAAGCTAATTAATCCATCGTTTACTGCTTGAATTGATTCAAGGTCAAGATGGTTGGTTGGTTCGTCAAGAAGAATAACGTTTGCTCCGGAAAGCATCATTCTAGATAACATACATCTTACTTTTTCTCCACCGGATAATACAGACGCTTTCTTGAGAGCTTCTTCACCACTAAATAACATTTTACCTAAAAATCCTCTAATAAATGTTTCATCTTGTTGATCTCTTGTTGCTTCTGAGTACTGCCTGAGCCAATTAACAAGTGACAAGTCACATCCTTCGAAGAAACTAGAGTTATCCTTAGGGAGATAAGCTCTTGTAGTTGTAACACCCCAAGTAAAGGTTCCTTCATCTGGTTCTACTTCTTTATTAAGAATTTTAAATAGCATAGTTCTTGCCTGTTCATTTTTACTAAGAATAACAATTTTATCGTTTTTATTAACAGTAAAGTTCAAGTTGTTAAGAACTTTAATGCCATCAATAGTCTTACTTAATCCTTCAACTCTTAATATTTCTTTACCAACTTCTCGTTCCTGAGCAAAGGTGACAAAAGGATATTTTCTTGAGGAAGGTTTTATATCTTCGATTTTTATTTTGTCTAACATTTTCTTACGTGATGTTGCTTGTTTAGCTTTTGAAGCATTTGAACTAAATCTTGCGATAAAAGCTTTTAATTCAGCGATTTTATCTTCAGCCTTTTTATTATGATCAGTAACCATTCTAGCCATCAATTGGCTCGATTGATACCAAAAATCATAGTTACCAACATAAAGATTGGCTTTTCCAAAGTCTATATCCACAATATGAGTGCAAACATTATTTAAAAAGTGTCTATCATGAGAGACAACTATAACAGTATTTGGATATTCAATTAAAAAATCTTCTAGCCACATAATTGTCTTGAAATCAAGGTGATTTGTAGGCTCATCGAGCAATAATGTATGAGGATTGCCAAATAATGCCTGAGCAAGAAGAACTTTTACTTTGTTTGAACCACTTAAATCAGCCATTAGCATTTGATGCATATCTTTAGTAATACCTAGTCCGATAAGTAATTTTTCTGCATCATATTCTGCATCCCAACCATTAAGTTCAGCAAATTCTGCTTCAAGTTCAGCGGAAATAATACCATCAGCTTCTGTAAAATCTTCCTTAAGGTAAAGAGCTTCTTTTTCGTGGATAATACTATAAAGTCTGTCATGCCCCATAATAACAGTATCCATAATAGTTTTATCATCATATTGAAAATGATCTTGTTTTAATACTGCTAATCGTTCACCAGGAGTCAATGACACATCACCTTTATTAGGTTCGATTTCTCCTGATAAAATTTTGAGAAATGTTGATTTGCCTGAACCATTGGCTCCAATAACACCGTAACAATTACCATGGGTGAATTTTAAATTAACATTTTTGAATAGTTGTTTATCACTAAAACTTAAACTTACACTGTTTGTACTTAACAATTTTGTACCTCCGTAAATATGAATAAAAATATAACCGATTTATCTTATCACAAAACCATAATAGAGTCAATGGTGAATTTTATTACTGGTGTAATAACTTGCTAAAACAACTTGCATTTGCTATAGTATTTTTTAGGAGGAAATTTATGAAAAATAAATATTTACTTATTAACGAACTCGCAAAATTATTTGATATAACAACCCACACCATTAGATTTTATGAAGAAAAAGGTATTATTTCTCCTATTTCAAGAACTGAAAAAGGCTATCGCTTGTATGATTATGATGCTATTTCTAAACTAGAAGAAGTTTTAATGTTAAGATCTATGAATATGTCTCTAGAAGCAATTAGCGACTTTTTAAACAATAAAAACTGTATTAATTACGAGCAAAATCTATATAAATTAGAGTCTCATATTGACAAATCTATTGCCGATTTACTTTCTCAAAAGGAGCAAATCCAATATTCTAAAGGCCTTATTTCCTATTACAAGACCTATAACAAACAATTCTTTATTGATAATATGCCTGAGCGTTATCTATTATTTATTGATGTAGTTACTGATTTAGACTCGGTTCAAGTTAATGAGAAATCTTTCTTTCATGCTGTTAACAA
Source organism: Vallitaleaceae bacterium (assembly GCA_029935405.1). Lineage (GTDB taxonomy): Bacteria > Bacillota > Clostridia > Lachnospirales > Vallitaleaceae > UBA1351. The sequence continues at coordinate 14,873 of JAOZKH010000049.1, forward strand.
AGCTACTCACGATAAGGCTTTAAAAGCGAGTAAGGATCTTGTTTATTTCTTAAATGAATCTAGTACTAAACTCTATTTGTTAATCAATCCTATTGATTTACAATATTTTAATTTGGATAAATTACTAAAGCTTCCAAAAGCAAATTATGTATGTGCTTTTCATGAGTGCACAAACGAAAAAGATTACCATAAAATGCTTCAAAAGCTCGAGAAATATTTGGAGCAAAACAACCTTGTTGCAAAAGACTATATGATAGATATCTATTCATCAGAATATACAATTTTTACAAACACCATGAATCTATCTTTAATACAGATACCGCTAATCTAATCGGAGTTTCTGCTCTGCTTCATATTCAACTACTTACTTAACGCCATGCCATCATCACTAATTTCAAATGCTTTTTTAATCTTTCTAAAAAAAACAGGTATTAGTATCAATGTTATTAAACCACCTACTATTTCTGCTATTGGTTGTGCCAATATGGCATAATCAAATCCGAAATTCCTTAAAAGGAACAATAACGGAGCGAAGAAAACTATCTGTTGTAAGAAAAAGAGGGTAGTTGAAGTGTTTGCCATCCCAACTGGCTGCATTGCATACAATACTACATTAGTCGTAAAAATAAACGGTGATGCCAATGCATATAATACTGCTGGTACAATAAAAATCTCAATTAACTGAGCATTATCAGTAAAAATTTTCCCAATCAATTCTGGTTTAATAACAACTGGTAAATTAACTAATATACTAATCGAAAAAACAAGTATAGCAGAAATTTTAATTAACTCGGTAAATCTTTTATAGTTTTTTGCACCTACAGAATAACTCATTAAGATCAAAGCACTGCTCATAATTCCAGATGTTATAGAACTAGTTACTGAAAACAAATTTCCTGTAATCGTTTGTACTGCTAAAGCTTTATCACCAAAAACTGCCATCACTTTACTTTCTAACCCAAAAGTAAAAGAAAGCAATAACACAGTAACAAAAGTAGCCATACCAAGAGGTACTATTTCCTTAAAGTAATTTATACTTAATTTAAAATCCTTATAATTTAGTTTGATAAGCATTTTATCTGTTCTTATAAATCTTATCATAAGTCCTACTTGTATAATAAAAGATAACATTGTAGCTAGGCCAGCGCCCCTTATACCTATTTTAAGTATTGCAAGTGCAATATAATTTAGCATGACATTTGATATAATTTGAATAAATGTGACTTTAATTAAAACTATTGTGTATCCCTCAGTATATATCATCTTAGATAAAACCATCGCTAATACAACAAATGGCATAGCAAGTGCTATCACTTCCAAATATTGAAGGGCATAATTGTATGTAATTGGGTCTAATTGAAATAACTTCAAAATATCTTCCATAAACATAAATGATAAAAGTCCAATTACTACACTAAGAAAAACAGATATAAAGAGTGTATTGTTAAACACTCTATTTGCCTGTTCATAATTATTACCACCAAGATATCTACTTATTGCAATACCAGCTCCTTCTGTAAACAATAGGGATATTGCAGAAATAATCAATAGAAACGGAATTGCAACAGACATAGCTGATACTGCTTCGCTAGCAACATGCTGGCCTAAAAAAATGGTGTCAATAACACCATTGATTTCATCAAATAAAGCTATTAAAATAGCTGGAACACCAAGCTTAAAAAGCATTTTAAGCGGTTTTTCATTTAACATTAACTTCATATTATCATTCATAATAATCCTCACTTATTTCTTTTCTTAATATGAATGATAAACTATAAAGTAACACTAATGTCAACAATAATTATTTTTAAGCCCGTAAAATAAATAGTTAACTATTAA
>JAOZKH010000174.1 GCA_029935405.1 Vallitaleaceae bacterium
TTTAAAAATAAAAGAAGGAATTTCTTGATCGATTATCGAAATATTCAAATTGTATCAAATAAATTGAGTTATAGCAATTACTTAAATATAATAGATTAGAACTTGAGGTGTCTATGTTAAAACAATATTCAATTCGAAGTAAATTAGTAATAATAATTATTATTGGTTGTTTGGTACCATTTATTTTTGGAAGTGTGTTTATTAAAAATAGGGCGCAAGAATGGTCTGATTCATATGCCTTAGAAAAGGCGAATTTCATATTACAACAAACAGCACAACGAGTTGATGAATCTGTTTTAATGAATATGGAAAATTTAGTTGAACTTATTACTTTAGATGAGCGGATTATAGCTGTCGATTCAACGATTAATAGTTTTGTTGATTATGATCAGTCGGTATTTATTTCCTCAACATCAAAAACGCAACAATCCTTAATGACTTTTTTTGAAGGGGTTTTAAAAACTCATTCTATTATAGAAATAGTTTCATTTGGAACAGAGGAGGGGGGCTATGTTGAATATCCAGAATTCAAACCTAATTCTCCTTATGACCCTCGAATTAGACCATGGTACATAAATGCTAAAAAGGAAAGTTCAAATGTAATATCTGAACCATATATGACCCAAGAATCTAAACAGTTAGTTATTAGTATAGATCAAAAAGTCATAAAAGATAACGAATTTATTGGTGTTATAAGTTTAACCATTGGATTGAATGAGTTAATGGATAATATTAATAAGATTCCTTATGGCAAAACCGGTTATATTAATGTTTTGAGTCCGTCAAATGTTTTTATAAGTTCTCCACAACATAAAGATTGGCTTATGAAATCAATCTTTGATATTGACTCTGCAGAATTTCAACAAGTTGATTTTTATAATAATAAATCTTATGAGGCAACTATTGATGGGATTGAAAAAGTTATTAATGTATTTATTTCACCTTATAGTGGCTGGAAGTATATATCGGTAGTGGACAAATCAGAAATTTACCAAGAGTCAAAACAGTTATCTGATTTGTTATGGATAATTATTCTTGTCATTATGATTACAGTATTTTCATTAATAATAATTATAGCCAACTATATTGCAAAACCAATTTTGAATATAGCTAATATTATTGGAAAAATGGCTACCTTTGATTTTGATGTTTTTGAAAATAATCAGGAAGATTTAAACAGTAATAGTAAAGATGAAATTGGTGTGATATCACGCGCTCTTTATACTATGCAACGAAATTTCTTAGAACTTAAGCAATTTATGAAAGAAATAGATCATACTATTGAAAATGTAGAAATCAACGAGAAAGAAGTTCATCAAGTTGGATTTTCTGAAGATAGTCCATTTAAATCAATGGAAAGATCGCTTAATGGGTTGCTTCATAAAATGCATGTTTCCTTAAATAAAGTCCAACTGACCAACAAGCAGTTAGTAGCATCTGAAGAAGAATTAATAGCTCAAGTTGAAGAAATAGAAACTCAACGAAAATACATATCATTTTTAGCAGAACATGATCCATTAACTAATTTACCTAATCGAAGAAAATTTAATGAGATTCTGAAGAGTGAATTAGACAAAAATATCCAGGGTGCAATTTTATTATTAGATTTAGACAATTTTAAAGCAATCAATGATACGATTGGTCATTTGTTTGGGGACAAAGTATTAAGTGTTATGTCAAACAAACTCATAGGTATGGAAAGTGAAAATATTTTCATATCACGCTTTGGAGGAGACGAGTTCCTAATACTCTTTAAAAATTATGACTCTCAAGAGAATTTAGATAGTTTTATAAGTAAACTTTATCAAGAATTTGCTACACCTATTTCAATAGATAAACATGAGGTGAAAATCGAATTTAGTATAGGAGTTTCATTGTTCCCTGAAGATAGTGTGGATATTAATCAACTAATTATGAATGCTGATTTAGCTCTTTACAGTGCGAAAAATAGTGGTAAGAAAAACTTCGCCTATTACAGTTATCATTTAAGTGATGTTTTAAAAAGAAAATTAGATATAAAATCAGTTTTAATAGATGCGATTGATTCAGATGGTTTTAAAGTGGTGTATCAACCTCAAGTTGATATCAAAACTGGAGAAATTACTGGCTATGAGGCCTTACTGCGTCTTAAAAATCACGCTATGTCTCCTGGAGAATTTATTGAAGTCGCAGAGGAGTATGGTCAAATAATTGTCATAGGTAGGATCGTGACGGAGAAAGTTATTGAACAGCTTAATACATGGAAAAATCAAGGGTTAAAACTTAAACCGGTTGCAATTAATTTTTCTGCGCATCAGATGTTAGATAATAGTTATGAAAAATTTCTTTTTAACTTATTAGACAAAAATAACATAGCACCGGAGTTAATATGTATTGAGATAACTGAAAGTATATTCTTGGAGAATCGAAAAGATGCCATTGATTTTTTGACTCGTTTGAGAGCTAAAGGCGTCAAAATTGCTGTTGATGATTTTGGAACAGGCTATTCATCCTTAAGTTACTTAACGTTCCTGCCAATTGATACGCTGAAACTTGATCGCCAATTATGTGTTAAATTCTTAGAATTAGAAAATATAAAAGTAATGGATAGTCTGATTGCATTATCTCACAGTTTAGGTTTTAAAGTTATTGCAGAAGGAATCGAAGAGATGGATCAGGTTAAACGATTGATTGTAGGAAAATGTGATATGATTCAAGGCTATTATTTTAGTCGACCGTTAGATCCTGCGGATGTTGTTAAACAACATGATGTGACATATGTGATTTTCCCGAAAAAATTGTAAGTCATTAAGGTGCCTGTGAAACCTCCGAAAAAGTCACATAAAATCATCAGTAAAAACTGAGTCATACGACTCAGAAGAGTGTAGGACATTTGTCATTAGATTACCGATGATGTTAAAATAGGCCAATATATATAGTAATGTAGGGATGAGAATGATATACTTTGTTTTGGAAACTAATTCGTAAAGCATTTATTAAAAAACTAATTAGTAAAGAGGTATATAGATGATAGAATCTGACATAATTCAAAACATTCAAATGGATTCTTTGCAAATAACTACCTTAGGGCGTTTTGATATGAAAAAAAACGGACGGTCATTAGTGGCGCCTTCAGGTTCTTCAAAAAAGATTTGGGAATTATATAAATTCATGTTAACTTACCGGGAGCATACATTTACTCCGGATTCACTAATGGATCAATTGTGGATCAGTGAGGAATATAGTGATCCTAGAGGTACGTTAAGAATTCAGATGTATCGTTTGAGACAAGTACTAGGTGAAAAAGACAAAAATGATGATGAAAAAACACTCCTTTTTTCCAATGGATACTACAAATGGAATGAAGGAATTAACTTGGAATTAGATGCAGATGACTTTGTTTCAGGGATAAAAAAGGGGGATTCCCTTTTAAAAATATCTCCCGATGAAGCTTTGATAGCTTATGAAACTGCATTACAACTATATGTTGGGGATTATTTACCTGAATGTGTTGATCAACATTGGGTTTTTCCGATTCGTAATCAATACCGTCGATTATTTATTGGAGCAATGTCTAATGCTATCGACTTATTGAATAAAAAGAATCGATATGATGACGTGTTACAACTATGCCAAAAAGGCATTCAAATTGATACCTATGAAGAACTTTTTCATCTAAGACTAATGGAAGCGCTTCTTAATATGGGAAATCAAAGAAAAGCAATTGAACATTATGGATATATTAGCAATTTTTATGACAAAGAGATGGGCGTAAAACCATCAGAAGATATGCGATTGTTATATAAGCGTTTATTACAAACCAAGCAATTGATTCAATCGGATGAGGGTTTACAAGAAGCTTTAGAAGCAAATTTTATTATTGAAAATGCATTTTTCTGTGAACCTGATGTTTTTAAATCCATTTATGAACTTGAAAGTCGTCGTAATCAGCGTTCCGGAGGTAGTTTTAGTATTGCTCTTATTACAATCAGTAATAAAAAGAAATATACTTTTTCGCAAAAAGAATTAGTGATGAAGCAATTGAAAGAACACTTAATGACTCAACTACGTAAAGGTGATACGCTAACTAGGTGGAACGATGAACAATTGGTGGTACTTTTGATAGGTATTGATGCTGAACTTACAGAAAAAGTATTAAACCGTGTGTTAGGAGATAAGCTTAGTTTTACAACAGTATCCGTAAATCAAATCAGTCAGTTGCCATTAAGTATATAGTACATACAATAAAAACACTTTTTTTCGATAATTTCGAAGGAAAGTGTTTTT
>JAOZKH010000001.1:0-55028 GCA_029935405.1 Vallitaleaceae bacterium
CTTACAAGGCCTTTTTCTTTGGCTAAAGTATAGGTGCCAGAGTTCATAAGGTCTTTATAGGCTACGATTTCAGCACGAATAAATCCACGTTCAAAGTCTGAATGGATTTTACCAGCTGCACCAGGAGCTTTAGTTCCTCTAGTGATTGTCCAAGCTCTAGTTTCTTTTTCACCTGCAGTAAGATAACTGATTAAACCTAACAATTTGTAAGAAGCAGCTATTAGTTTTTCAAGACCGGATTCTGAAATACCCATATCCTCAAGGAATTCTTGCTTTTCATCGTCCTCTAAAGTGGAAAGTTCTTCTTCGATTTTAGCACAAATAACAAAGGCTTCAGAACCTTCTTCAATAGCAAAGTTTTTTACAATAATAACGTTTTCGTTTGATGCACCATCATCAGCTAAATCATCTTCTTCAACATTAGATGCATAGATGATCGGTTTTGAAGTTAAAAGGTTTAGAGTGGTAACGATTTCATGTTCTTCATCAGTGAAATCAATGACTCTAGCTGATTTGCCTTCTTCTAAGGTGGATTTTATCTTAGTAATAACATCTATTTCCTTTTGAAGCGTTTTGTCTGCTTTTAGAGATTTGAGTAATTTAGATAAACGACGATCAAGTATATCAAGATCAGAGAAAATTAATTCTAAGTTAATTGTTTCAATATCTCGAAGTGGTCCAATTTCTCCATCTACATGAATTATATTAGGATCGTGGAAACATCGTACTACATGAACGATGGCGTCAACTTCTCTAATATTAGACAAAAACTTATTACCTAAGCCTTCCCCTTTGCTAGCCCCTTTTACTAGTCCAGCAATATCAACAAATTCAATAACAGCAGGGATTGTTTTCTTTGAATTATAAAGATTTGTTAATTCATCAAGCCTTGTATCTGGTACATATACGACACCTATGTTAGGGTCGATTGTACAAAATGGGTAGTTGGCTGATTCTGCACCAGCTTTTGTTAATGAATTGAATAAGGTACTCTTACCTACATTTGGTAAACCAACGATTCCTAATTTCATTTATTTTCCTTCCATTTCCTATGATTTATAAAGGTTTATATGATATATAAAGTAAATTACTTTGACAAGCCTATCAAATAGACTTGTAATCATTTTACATTATAACATAAGTTTGCAAAAAGTAAATAAAGCTGTACTTGCAATTTGCTTTATTTCGTAATATGATGATGAAGACATGGTTAAGGTGTCAAAACTAAGTTTCTCTAATTCTACCACCATATGTAGTACTCGGTTGAAGCCTCCAAGCATACATATAGTGGTAAAAAGTTCAACTATGTAGTTTTGACACCTTAACCAGACATTAAAAAGAAAGAGGTGCTTTTATGAGAGAACCAGATATAATTTTCCCGAATTTGGGTATAGAGTTTCAGAATATAGATCCTGTTGCATTTAGTATTTTTGGTATTGAAGTGTATTGGTATGGATTAATTATTGTTACAGGAGTTATTGCAGGTTTATTAATTGCAAGATACCGTGGAAAGCAATCAGGACAAGATCCAGAAATATACTCGGATTTTTTGATATATGCGTTGGTTTCAGCAATTATTGGTGCTAGATTATATTATGTAATATTTTCCTGGGATAGTTATAAAGATAACTTAATGGGAATATTAGCTTTTAGAGAAGGTGGACTTGCCATCTATGGAGGCGTTATTGGTGCAGTTATAGCTCTTGCTATTTATACAAAAATCAAGAAATTGAATTTTTGGCAAATGGCAGATACTGCGGCACCGGGGCTAGCCTTAGGACAGTTCATTGGTAGATTTGGAAACTTTATTAATATGGAAGCTTTTGGTGGACCGACAGATTCTGTTTTTGCTATGGCACTTAAAGCTTCAAAAGCAAAAATTCCAAGTAGTATGTTACAGTATGTGGGTAAGATAAGCGGATATGAAGGAAGCTATCTTGTGGTACAGCCTACCTTTTTATATGAAGCTTCCTGGAACTTTGTATTAGTTATATTATTACAGTTATACACTAAACACAAGAAGTTTGAAGGTGAAATAGTTGCCCTTTATTTATTTGGTTACGGTCTCGGAAGGAGTTGGATTGAGGGACTTAGAACAGATCAATTGTTTATAGGTTCTACTAATATTCCAGTTTCACAGTTATTGGCTGTAATATTGGTGTTTGCAAGTCTAGCTTTTATAATTATAAGAAGAAGACAAATCTCGAAAATCGATGAATAGGTCTTTAGTAGTATTTTAATGACTTTATAATATTTATTAACACTATATATAGAATGAGTAATTGACAACCATTCTATATATAGTGTTTTTTTATTGTATGTTAATAATTATGAAAGTAGCATCGTTCAAAAAATGAAAATGACTTGTATAAATCCTTGAAAAATCAATGGAAATAGTATATTATATATATAAGGTGTCAAAAAGTGTGTGATATTGGGTCAAAGTGGAGCGAAGTGGAGTAGTTTAGTGGGTAGGTGAGACAATGCAATCATTAACAAGCAAATTCAAACATACAGTTGATGTAAAAGGTAGAATGACAATGCCTTCAAAATTCAGAGCTTCGCTTGGTGAAGTTTGTTATGTTACAAGAGGCCTTGATGGATGCTTAGCAGTATATTCGGATGTAGGATTTGAAGAATACACCAATAAAATACTTGCAACTAAAAAACATAGCAAAGAAGCGAGAATGGTTAAAAGACAATTGTTTTCAAATGTAGACCAACTTACATACGATAAACAAGGAAGAATATTACTATCAGCCGAATTTCGCGAATTAGCTGCAATTGAAAAAGAAGTTTTAGTAATGGGCATAGGAGACCATATTGAAATATGGGATAGAGCAAGATATGAAAAACTCTCATATATGGATGATGAAACATATTCAGACACGATTGAAGATTTACTTAATGATATGAACTCATTCGAAGAATAACCTTAAATAGACAGATAAATATATAAATGATAAATAGAAAAGGGACATATAATTATAGAGACTTGATTTTTAACCAAGGATGGAGTGAGAGTATGAGTTTCAAACATATTTCAGTAATGCTAAATGAATGTATTGAGGGATTAAAAATCAAAGCAGATGGTATTTATGTTGATGGTACGTTAGGAGGGGCAGGCCATTCAATGGAAATTTGCAAATATCTTTCAAAAGAAGGTATGTTGATTGGAATAGATCAGGACCTAGTTGCCCTTAATACCGCAAGAGAAAGATTAGATGACTTTAAGTGTCAAGTTAACTTGATTCACAGTAATTATGAAGAATTTAAAGATATTATTGCAGATTTAAATATAGAAGTTATTGATGGTATATTACTTGATTTAGGAGTGTCATCTTACCAGCTTGATACTGCAGATAGAGGGTTTTCTTATATGAAAGATGCACCCCTAGATATGAGAATGGATCAGACACAAGAAAAAACGGCTAAGGATATTATTAATGATTATAGCGAAAAAGAATTGGCAAAAATATTAAAAATATATGGAGAAGAAAAATTTGCCAATAGAATTGCTCGTAAAATTGTTGAAGTTAGAAAAGATAAAGAGATAGAGACTACGCTAGAATTGGTTAAAATCATTGATGGGTGTATACCAACAAAGAATAAAATTAAATATGGACATCCTGCTAAGAGAACTTTTCAAGCTGTGAGAATAGAGTTAAATAGAGAGTTAGAAGTACTTACAAACACATTACAAGACATGATTAATGCTCTTAAGCCAGAGGGAAGGCTTTGTGTCATTACTTTTCATTCTTTAGAAGATAGAATAGTTAAACATCTCTTTAAAGATAATGAAAATCCATGTACTTGTCCTACAGATTTTCCAATATGTGTTTGTGGTAAAGTACCAATGGGGAAGATGAAACCTAGAAAGCCAATTTTGCCAACTGAAAAAGAACTTGAAGTAAATTCAAGATCTAGAAGTGCAAAACTTCGTGTTTTTGAAAAAGTAGGTGACGTAGATGAGTGAGAGAAGAAAAGTTTATACTAATCATGTGATTGGAAATAATGCACTTGATTTGAGTCGTGGATACGCACAACCGCTAAGACAACCGGAGCAAATACCAGAAAATCCGGTTATTGTAAGAGGAGGGGAAAGTGTATACCGTGATGAGTCGAAAATTGACACAAATTATGTTGAAATAAATCAACTATGTACAATTGTTCTGGCATTTGTTATAATTGCTACGTTAGGCGTATGTGTTGTGTTTCTAAAGTCACAGTTTGCTTATAGTGAACTAAATTCTGAAATCGAAAGCATAAAACGTGAATTAAATTCTATTAAGAGAGAAAATATTCAGTTAGAAGAAGATCTTGATAATATGGTTGATTTAGAGACGATTTATGTAGTAGCTACAACAAGATTAGATATGCGTCTTCCAGGACCTAATGATGTTTATTATATTAATAGTGGACCTGTTACATATACGACTAAGTATGCACCTGTTAAAGTGAATAAAGAAGAAAACTCGATAGGAAGTGTTCTTGGAAATATTACTAGAGGTTGGTGAAAGTAATGATTATTAAAAGCGAAAAGGTAATGAAAAGGAAAGGCCAATTCCTTTTCATTGTTTTTATATTAGGATTTATTTTTTTGATTGGAAAGCTTACATACATAGTAATGGTAGAAGGTAAAAACTATGATTTGGCTGTTTTACAAAACGCTGCAAAAAAAGAAGGCAGTGTTACATTAAATGATAAACGTGGGAGAATTATTGACCGAAATGGAATTGTATTAGCTGATTCGATTTCAACCTATGGCTTAATATTTGACGCAAAATTATTAGCAAGCTTAGATGAAGATATACAAAACAATACTAAACAATTTTTGTACGAAACACTAGGTATTAGTACGGATAAGCTTGATGAAATTCTTGCTACTGAAAGAAATAATAACTATAAAATAATTGGAAATGGTTATAGTTACAGTGAATTTAAAGAAGTTAAAGAAAAAATAGATAATTATCAAGTAAAAGGTATTTTTTATTTAGAAGATTATGAGAGAAAATATAATTATCCTGAATTAGCATCTGATATAATAGGTTTTGTTAATAATGAATTTGTTGGATCTAATGGTATTGAAGCTTATTATGATAATTACTTATCAGGTACCATTGGTAGAATTTATGGAACCATTAATGAAGATAAAATGATGGAAGTACAAGAAGTTGAGGCTGTTGATGGAGCGGATGTAATGTTAACGCTTGATTTTACAATTCAAAGATATGTTAATGAAGCGATTGATAATTATTTGGCTGAATATGAAGCAACAAAACTTCATGTAATAGTTATGGATCCAAATAATGGCGAAATTTTAGGAATGGCTAATTGGCCAGATTATAGTCTTGATAATCCAAGGGATGTTATTTCGTATGTATCTGACGAAGAGTATGCACAGATGACAGAAAAGGATAGAGTTGATTTTCTATATGGAATGTGGAAAAATGAAAATGTTACGGATGGTTTTGAACCAGGTAGTACATTTAAACCATTTGTATATGCGACTGCTTTAGAAGAAAATAAAGTTTCTATCAATACGATTTATACGTGTTATGGACAAAAACAGGTTGCAGATTATAGCATTAGTTGTTGGAAGCCTGAAGGACATGGGGAACAAACACTTCTTGAGGGTTTGCAAAATTCATGTAATGTAATGTTTATGGAAGTGGGAGAATCAATAGGAAGACACACATTTCATCAGTATCAAACATTATTTGGTTTTGGAGCTTTAACAGGAATTGATATTGAAGGTGAAGAATCTTTAAGGGGGCAATTACATACTGAAGCAGGGTTGAATCCTGTTGAATTAGCAACTAACTCTTTTGGCCAAACCTTTGAAGTAACACCTATACAGCTGATATCAGGATTTTCTTCGTTAATAAATGGGGGACATTTATATGAACCACATTTAATGAAAAAAATATATACAGATAATCAAATAATCATTTCAGATAATGTTCAAAAACTAAGACAAGTAATTAGTGAGGAAGTTTCTAAGATGACGAGAGAAGCACTTGGTGGTGTTGTTAATGAAGGAACAGGTAAAAAGGCAAAAATTGCAGGATATGAAATTGGTGGTAAGACTGGAACAGCAGAAAAAGATGATAGAGATGATGTTCACTATATTGTATCATTTATAGGATTTGCTCCTATAGAAAATCCTGAAATTGTAACTTTAGTTGTAGTTGATGAACCTGTGAGTAAACCAGCAGGAGAACGAATTAATTCAAAATATGCAGCAAGTATTTTTGTTGATGTTATGGAAGATGTTATGCCTTATCTTCGTATTTTCAAAGATGAATTAGAAGATGAATCAGACGTATCTGATGAAAGTGAATAATCCAGCGTATAAAAAAAATAGAATATATTACGATAAATATAGATGAGATAAATGGAGGTACTTAATGAAACTAGAAGGAATATTACTCGGACAAGAATACAAATTACAACAAGGCGACTTAGATATTAATATATTAGGAATTGCAAATGACTCAAGAAAAGTACAAAAAGGAACAGCTTTTGTTGCGATAAAAGGTTTTGAGGAAGATGGGCATATATATATAGGGCAGAGTATTCAAAATGGAGCGATTGCAATTGTACTTGAATCAAGAGAATGCTATAAAGGTGTTATTCCTAAAAACATTACAGTAGTTGAAGTAGAAAATCCTCGTAAGGTTATGGCGGCAATGGCTAATCATTTTTATAATAATGCATCTTCACAGTTTAAACTAGTAGGTGTTACAGGAACGAATGGTAAAACATCAACTGTATTTTTGATAAATAATGTGTTAGAATTTTTAGGAAGAAAAACAGGATTAATTGGTACGATTTCCAATAAAGTGGATAAAAAAATAGTTGAGTCAAGTAGAACAACACCTGAATCTATTGAAGTGCAAAAATTGTTTAAAGAAATGGCTAAGGCCAATGTGAATGATGTGATTATGGAAGTCTCGTCTCATGCTCTTGATTTATATAGAGTTGCATATACCCAGTTTGATGTAGCTGTGTTTACTAATCTATCTCTTGATCATTTAGATTATCACAAAACAATGGATAACTATAAAGCGGCAAAAGCTAAATTGTTTGATATGTGCGACGTGGGTGTTGTTAATTTAGATGATAAAGTGTCAGAATATATTATGAACAACGGTTCTTGTTTAAAGTATGTGACTTGTAGTACTAAAAGTCCTACAGCTACACTTTATGCACATGACATAAGGAATAAATTATCTGGAGTAGAGTACACAGTGACCTATGAAGGTCATGAATATGAAATAGTTATGCAAACACCGGGTGAGTTTAGTGTCTACAATAGCTTATCAGCAATGGGAACTTTATTAACATTGCGTATACCTATGATAGACATTATAAGAGCCTTTAAAGAAGTCAGCCAAATAAAAGGAAGATTTCAAGCAATAGAAAGCAGTAAAGGATATACAGCAATTGTGGATTATGCTCATGCTCCTGATGGATTGTTAAATGTTTTAAAAACAATGAATGGATTCAAAACAGGAAAGATTATTACTGTATTTGGTTGCGGCGGCGATAGAGATAAAAGTAAACGTCCTATAATGGGTGAAATTGCAGGGAAGTACTCAGATTATTGTGTTATAACATCGGATAATCCAAGAACAGAAAACCCAGAAACTATTATTAGAGAAGTTGAAGAAGGTATGAAAAAAACTAGTTGTGAGTATACAAAAATAACAGACCGAAAAGCTGGCATTTTAAAAGCATTAAAGATGGCTAGAAAAGGTGACTTAGTTATGGTAGCAGGGAAAGGTCATGAAGATTATCAAATTGTTGGTATTACAAAACATCATTTTGATGATGCAGAAATAATTGAGAATCACTTTGAAGGAGAGATTAATGATTAAACAGTTAATATTAGCTATTATAGTTAGCTTTTGTATTTCTGTAGTGCTTGGAAAAAGAATGCTACCGCTTCTTACAAAATTAAAATTTGGCCAATTTGTTAGAGATGATGGCCCAAAAAGTCATCTTACAAAACAAGGGACACCAACAATGGGTGGCTTGATATTTATTATTGCTATAATACTTTCTTCCCTTGTGTTTGGTGGAAGTGATGACACAGTATTTTCATTATTAGCAGTAACATTAGGATTTGGAAGTATTGGATTTATTGACGATTATTTGAAAGTTGTCAAAAAACAATCAGAAGGATTGAAGGCGCTTCAAAAAATATTACTTCAGGTTTTTGTAGCAGGTGGTTTTTTAAGTTATATGATATTATTTAAGGAATTAGGTACAGAGATTATTATTCCTTTTACAAAAGGGTATATGCTAGATTTATCAATTGCATATATACCAGTTATGTTAATAGTATTACTAGGTACAGTAAATGGTGTTAATCTTACAGATGGACTAGATGGACTTGCAACAAGTGTAACAAGTGCTGTGGCAATGTTTTTTGTTATCATATCAGCTGTGTATGCTTTTACAGGTGGATTGTTTGCAGCTATTGTATTAGGTAGTTTATTAGGATTTTTATTAATCAATACATATCCTGCTAAAGTTTTCATGGGTGATACCGGCTCATTAGCATTAGGTGGATTTGTAGCAGGAATTGCAATTATTTCAGGTCTTCCATTATTTATATTACTATTTGGAATTATATATTTAATTGAAACACTTTCAGTTATAATTCAAGTTGGATATTATAAGAAAACAAAAAAACGTATTTTTAAAATGGCACCTATACATCATCATTTTGAATTAACTGGAATTTCAGAAACCCGTATTGTTGTCTACTTTACGGCAATTACAATTATTATGAGTTTAATGGCTGTATTGGCTATTTAGATAGAGATAAAGGTAGAGTATGATTGAAGATATAACGCCAAAAAAGAAAAAAAAACAATATAACAGATTTTTTATGAATGTTCCAACGGACTTTACAGTGGTTTTTATTGTTATGTTTCTTATTGCTTTTGGAATTATAATGGTTTATTCATCAAGCTTCTATACAACTAGAGGTGAGGGATTAGCTGAACCATATAGAAAGCAAATTTTATTTGCAGTCCTTGGATTTGTTATTATGTGGATACTTTCAAAGATACAACTAGCAGTTATTGTTAAATTCACTCCGATTATATATATAATTACAGTAGCTTTATTAATAGTTGTTCTCATTGTTGCTGAAGATATTAACGGTGCGAAAAGATGGATACCGATTGGGAACTTTAACATACAACCATCGGAAGTTACCAAAGTAGCTTTAATTATTGTAGTTGCAGCATTATTATCAAAATTCAAAAAACGGTTGACAGAAATTTCGGTTATACTCTTTATTATAGGTATTATTTTAGTGCCTGTTGTACTTGTTGCGATTGAAGATTTTAGTGCAGCTATTGTACTTCTTATCATTTGTTTAGCTATGATTTTTGTGGCATATAATAATGTGATAAAAATGGTGCTATTAACACTATTTTTAGGTGTTATTGGCTATGTGTCTACAATGTTAACAAATTATAGATCCCAGAGAATAAAAACATATTTAGATGGTCCTTGGTCAGATCCTGAAGGAGCTGGAAGGCAGATAATTCAATCCTTATATGCTATAGGATCAGGTGGTATTACAGGTATTGGATTAGGTCAAAGTATGCAAAAAATGGGTTATATATCTGAAGCACATAACGATATTATTTTTGCTATTATATGTGAGGAACTTGGACTATTAGGTGGAATAGCAATTATTGCCATATATGTATTGTTGATACATAGAATTGCTCAAATTGCTTTTAAGGCAAAATCAATGATTCATTTTTTAATAGGTGTAGGAGTTTTCACACATATTGGCATTCAAGCATTTATAAATGTCGGAGTTGCTACAAATCTTATACCGACAACAGGAATTTCATTACCCTTTATAAGTTATGGAGGATCTTCACTTATAATATTTTTAATAGAAATTGGATTAGTTTTAAATATTAGTAGGCATAATAATGTGGAAAAACATTTAGGAGGCGATGCCTATGAATAAAATAAGTAAAATTATTATAGGAATTATAATGATTATTTTTATTTTTGCAGCAGTAGTATTTTTCATGAGTACAACAATTATTGATTCAGTAAAGGTGATAGGTAATGAGCATAATACTAGAAATGAAGTTTTAGATATGGTAGGAATATATGATACATCATCTGTTCTTGATGTAATAATGAATAGAACTAAAAATATAGAAGATGTTAAGTATGTGAATCGATTAGAGGTAGACAAGAGTGATTATAAAAATATTATAATTACAGTTATTGAAAAAGAAATAATTGGTTATGTTGAATACATGGGTAAATATATATGCCTTGATTATAGAGGTTATATTGTGGATTACACAGATTCGCCAGATGAAAGCAAACCAAAAATAAGGGGTATTGATTTGACGACATTTACTGTTGATGAACCATTAGATGTTTCGAATACTATTATTTCATCAATTGATGGGGTATATCGAAATGCAGTGGCGTTTGATGTTCCTATAGAATGGATAGATTTTCAATATGGACAAGGAAGTCGTATAGTGGTATATTCAGGAGGTATTGAAATACGTATTGGTGATATTTCAAAAATAGAAGAAAAATTTAAAGCTATTAATGAAGTGATGGAGGTATTGCCAAAAGACAAAAAAGGAATACTTTATGTGGAAAACATGGAGGATGATATAATATTTAAAAGTAATGAATAGACTTATTACAAAAACACAACATATTGGGCACAAAATATTTAAAAATGGCATATATTGTATATAGTGCTTGCAAAAACTTGATAAAATATTTATACTATGACTAGGGAATATAAAAATACACATATATAAAAGGCTATTGGAGCTTTATGTGTTGGAAAGTTATCACTTTCCTAGAACAATTATCGTGAGGAGGATACACATTGTTGGAAATTAAAGTGAATGAACAAAATACATCGGCAAAAATATTAGTAGTTGGTGTTGGTGGCGGAGGGAATAACGCCGTTAACAGAATGATTGATGGACAGTTAGAAGGCGTAGAATTTGTTGCAGTTAATACTGATGCACAAGCATTACAATATTCAAAAGCGTCAACTAAAATTCAAATAGGAGAAAAGTTAACAAGAGGACTTGGAGCAGGTGCTAAACCTGAAGTCGGACTTAAGGCAGCAGAAGAAAGTCGTGATGATTTAACTCAAATGATAAAAGGAGCCGACATGGTATTTATTACTGCTGGTATGGGTGGTGGAACTGGTACAGGAGCTGCTCCTGTAATAGCTGCATTAGCTAGAGAAATGGATATTCTTACGGTAGGTGTTGTGACAAAACCTTTTGATTTTGAAGGAAAAGCAAGAATGACTAATGCTATGTCAGGAATTGAGGAATTACAAAAATATGTAGATACATTAATTGTAATTCCAAATCAAAAATTGTTAAGTGTTATAGATAGAAGAACAACAATGAGAGATGCGTTTAAAAAAGCTGATGAAATATTACAACAAGGAGTACAAGGTATTTCAGACCTTATCTATACACCTGGTATTATTAATCTTGACTTTGCTGATGTTGCTACAGTTATGAGCAACAAGGGTGTAGCGCATATAGGTGTGGGAATTGCTTCAGGAGATACAAAAGCTGAAGAAGCGGCTAGACTTGCAATTTCAAGTCCGTTACTTGAAACAACAATTGATGGCGCAAGACATATGCTTATTAATATTAGCGGAGATTCTAATATGTCAATGTTTGATGCTAATGATGCGATTGAGCTAATTCAAAAAGCAGCAGGTAATAATGCTAATGTTATTTATGGACAATCTATTGATGATTCACTAGAAGATCAGATTATCGTTACTGTTATTGCAACTGGATTTGAAGAAGCTGATGATTATATTGTACCTGGTTTAGAACTAAAAAAAACAACTACTGAAACGGTTCAACAAACAGCAAATGAAACACCAGAGAGAAAAGAAAATCAGAAAACAGTAGCAATAGGTAAAGAACCTGTACAAGAAAAAATAAATAGTGATGAAAGCTCAAGTTTTGGAAAGATAGAAATACCTGAATTTTTACAACAAAGAAAGAAACTCTAGGAGGTTTATATGAAGTGTCCTTATTGTAGTAGTGATGTTATAAAGGTTATAGATTCTAGACCTTCTGAAGAACAAAATGCAATTAGAAGGCGTAGACAGTGTGAATCTTGTAATAGACGTTTTACTACTTATGAAACTATAGAAAGTGCACCACTTATTGTAATTAAAAAGGATCATTCAAGAGAACCATATTCAAGAGATAAATTATCATCAGGTGTTATCAGGTCTTGTCATAAACGACCTATTTCAATGGATAAAATCGATAGTGTTATAGATTTTATTGAAAATAATCTTTACAATACATTAAAAAAAGAAATAGATAGTACATACATAGGTGGATTAGTTATGGAGCAACTTAAAAATTTAGATGAAGTTGCCTATGTAAGGTTTGCTTCAGTTTATCGTGAGTTTAAAGATGTTAATACTTTTATGGATGAATTAAAAAAAATGTTAAAAGAAGATTAGTTGTTACATATATAACGTGTAACAGGCTTGTTATATGAAATGCACATCGATTTCAAAAATGAATAGTACTTATTACACCTTGTTCACCTCTCTAATGGCAGATATAATGCCACTTAGGAGGTGAATTGTGTATTGTAAATTAATTTGTGGAACATTGATTGGTATTAAAGGTACCATGATTGAAGTAGAAGTGGATATTAGCGAAGGATTTCCTAAACTTGATATAGTAGGAATGGCAGGTAGTACTATTAAAGAAGCGAAGGAAAGAGTAAGAACAGGTATTAAAAATGCAGGTTATAGATTTCCCTATAAAAGAATTACCATTAATCTTGCACCAGCACACATACGTAAGGAAGGAGTGGCATTTGATTTACCAATTGCTCTGGGAATATTGTGTTGTGAAGGCGTATTTCATAAGAGAAAACTTGAAAGATGTTTATTTATTGGAGAGTTAGCATTAAACGGAGATATAAGACCTGTTAAAGGGGTGTTATCTCTTGTGGATGAAGCTAAGAAAAACGGTATTAGTAGATGTATAGTTCCTTATGATAATTTAAGAGAGGCATTAATGATTGAGAATATGGAAGTTGTAGCAATTTCAAATCTTAATGAAGCAGTGCTATTTCTCAAAAATGATAAGAAGACTATGGAGTACTTACAAAGATTAACTCGAAATGTGCCTGAGATAATAAGTATAAAGAATGATAGTGACAAATATTTAGATTTTAATCAGGTTGTAGGACAGAAAAAAGCTAAAAGAGGATTAGAAATTGCTGTAAGTGGGATGCATCATGCTATGTTAATTGGTCCTCCTGGCATTGGTAAAACAATGATTACTAAACGAGTCAAGACAATATTACCCCCATTATCTAGAGAAAATATTGTTGAATTAACCAAGATATATAGTGCAGCAGAAAAGCTAATATCAAGTAATAAAATCATAGGAGAAAGACCTTTTAGAAACCCACATCATTCAATTACTAGAGCAAGTTTTATTGGAGGTTCTAGTACTGGAAAACCAGGAGAAATAAGCTTGGCTCATAATGGAGTGTTAATGTTAGATGAGTTTCCAGAGTTCAAAAGAGAAGTAATTGAGTCGTTGAGAGAACCATTAGAACAGGGGATGATAATATTGTCTAGAAGTCAGAATGTATTTACATTTCCTGCAAGGTTTATTTTAATAGCTGCAATGAATCCGTGTCCATGTGGGTTTTATCCGAATTTGAATAAATGTCAATGTCTACCTAGTGAACTCGCTAGATATCAGAACAAAATCTCTGGTCCAATACTAGACCGTATTGATCTCCATATTGAAATGACTCCAATAAGTTATGAAAAGATATCTAGTGACAGCTTAGAAGAAAGTTCATGTGATGTATTAAGTCGTGTGTTAGTGGCTCGTGAAATTCAAAAACAAAGATATAAAGATGAGAAAATAAGTTATAATAGTGAGTTAACGGCTAGTACTATAAGTAATTATTGTATTACATCAGACTCGGCGAAAACCCTTCTAGAAAATGCATATAAATCACTAGGCTTAAGTTCTAGAAGCTATCATAGATTATTAAAGGTATCAAGAACTATTGCAGATCTTGACAGTGAGGAAGTGATTAATAGCATACATGTAGCTGAAGCAGTAACATTTAGATCAGATAAGAGTGGAGCAAGCAATAAGTTATAGACAACAAGTTATAGACAACGGGCAATGGAAAAATCCTTTATAAAATTGTAGCCAATATGTTGAAAAAAATCTATAAAATGGTATAATAGCATAGTTAGTGTCTCGAATTAATTGTGGAATGCGAGGGTAAATATGTTAGAACCTAAGATTGAAATAGATCATATAAAATTATTAAATAATGTAAACAAGATAAAAAATCGTTTAGATAATAATGTGAAGATGATGGCAGTTGTTAAGAGTAATGCATATGGGCACGGTATGAATAAGGTTTCTTGTACACTTGAAAAGCATGTAGATATGTTTGGAGTTGGTTATTTAGAAGAAGCTTTAGTGCTTTGTAAGACTATTAAGAAAGATATTCTTATTATGGGACCGGTTTATGATTTTGATATTGTTATGAAACATAACTTTGTTATATCTCTAGAAAGCGTTTATCAATTCAATGCGCTTATACATTTTTATGGAAGTAATCTAAAAGGTACAGATAAAAAGCTTCGAGTTCATATAAACATTGATACAGGAATGCATAGATTTGGCGTTAGTTTAGCTGAACTTTCAGAAATACTTAATATTCTTGATAATAAATACTGTCATAATAACATTATAATTGAAGGAGCTTTTTCACATTTTGCGTCAACGGTTAATCAACATATCAAATTAGTTGATGGACAATATAAAATTTTTAAAAAGGCAAAAACTTATCTTAAAAACCATTATGATGGAAAGTTAATTTACCATATTGCTAATTCCGAAAATGCACTTGATACTCATAAATATAATGAAAATATGGTGCGAATTGGTAATGGATTATATGGAGGAATGTTCCTTAAAAACCCTGTTAAAACTGAACGCATCGGCAAGATATTTCTACCGATTATGAGTATACACGTGGTAAAGGAAAAGTCAGGGTTTGGATATGGATTTAAGTCAAAGGCAAAAGCTGGCACTAGACTTGGTACGGTGAAAACAGGATTTTATGAAGGTATGGGTATGTATAAATTGCCAATTGGTGTTGGTACTACTGCAAAGATTAAATCTATAATTAAGAGAGTACTTAAATTATTTATACGTAAGGAAAAAGTATTATACAATTCAATGAGCCTTCCAATTGTAGGTATGGTTAATATGCAGTTTTTTCAAATTGATTTAACAGGAACTGACATAATGGTAGGTGACTTTGTTGAACTGACAAAAGAACCATTATTTTATGATGATTCAGTGAAACGAGTACACTTATTGGAGGGTAAAGATGAAGTTAATTATTAACTTAGATAAAGAAAGATTTAGAGATTTCAATGAATCTCATAAATATGGTCAAATACTTCAATCAGAAGAATGGGGAGCCTTTAAAGCAAAAGGTGAATGGACATATGAACTTATAGGACTTGAAAATGAAGTCAATGACAAAGATGAGAAATCACTTGTTGGGGCGACAATGTTATTGAAACGTAAAATGCCTCTAGTTAATAAATATATGTTTTATGCTTCAAGAGGCTTTATATGTGACTATAGTGATAAGAATATTGTAAGAGAGTTTACTAAATTATTAACTGAATATGTTAAGAAGAATAAAGGAATGATGTTGAAAATTGATCCTTGTGTAATATATCAACAACGTGATGTAAATGGAGATATTGTTGAAGGCGGCTATGACAATAAAGTCCTTGTAGAACAATTAATATCACTTGGTTATCAGCATAAGGGAATAACTATGGATTTTAATGGTGCGCAACCAAGATTTGTATATAAGTTGCCTCTTGATAGATCTTTAGAGGAATTACTAAAGAATTTCCATCACAAAACTAGGTATAATATTAAACTTGCAGATAAAAAAGGAATTGAAATATATGAAGGTTCCAGAGATGATCTTAAAGAATTTGCAAGAATTATGAAAATAACCGGTGAAAGAGATGGCTTTATTACAAGACCTTTAAGCTACTTTGAAGATATGTATGATGTACTTAAATCAAAGGGTAAGTTCAAACTATATATGGCAAAGTATAATATAGTAAAAGCACTTAAAACATGTAAACAATCATTAGAAGCGGAACTTAAGAAGAAAAAGCAAGATGAAAATAGAATACAGAAACTTACTAAAGAGCAAGAAGAACTAACAGTTTTGATTGATAATAATCCAGATGGAATTATAGTTTCAGGTACAATCATGTTGATAAATGGAAAAACAGCATGTTACTTATATGGCGCAAGTGATAATCTATACAGAAATGTAATGCCTAATTATTTAATTCAATGGCAGATGATTCAAGATGCGTATAATATGGGGTGTACCATATATGATTTTAGGGGGATTTCAGGTAATAGAAGTCCTGAACATCATCTCTACGGTTTGTACCGTTTTAAACGGGGTTTTACAGGTGAATTTGTTGAATATATTGGTGAATTTGACTATATTGTTAACAAGGCAGCTTATTGGATGTATGAATTAGGAACTAATAGGTTTAAAAAACTCTTAGGTAAGATTAGATAGGAGTTGTATGAAAGAAGTTATATATGCCATGTGGCTAAGTGAGTTACAAGGTATGACACCATATAAGTGTTATACCTTGTTTGATTTTTATAGAAGTTTTACAAAAATTTTTGATGCAAGTGCTACTGAATTAAATCATGCAATATACCATTATAGTAAAGCAAAAAATATCGGATTTATAAGTAAAAATGAGTATAAAAAACATAAAGAGAAAATTTTTGATTATGAAATAAAGTATAATAATTTACCAAAAGGATATGAAGTTCTTACGCCTTTAGATGATAGATTTCCAAAAAAACTTTTAGAAATTGATGATTGTCCTATAACTTTATATATTAGAAGTGATAGATTTAATAATAATAAATTTATTATTCCAGAGTTTGCAATAGGTATTGTTGGTGCTAGAAGATGTTCGTTATATGGGAAGGATATTAGTAGAAAGTTAGCGAAAGATTTGGCTAAAGAAGGTGTTAATATTGTTAGTGGATTAGCCTATGGAATTGATGTTGCTGCTCATGAAGGAGCAATGGAAGCTGGAGGATATACAACTGCTGTTCTTGGAGGAGGAGTAGCCACCTGTTATCCAACTAAACATAATCACATCTTCAACAATATTATTAAAACTGGCTGCGTATTATCGGAAGAACCATTTGATAAAGCTGTAGAACCTTATATGTTTCCAAAAAGAAATCGAATAATAAGTGGACTTAGCTATGGAATATTAGTTGTGGAAGCGGCTAAGAAAAGTGGTTCATTAATAACGGCAGATTTTGCACTTGAACAAGGAAGAGAAGTTTTTGCAGTACCTGGTAGAGTATTAGATCCAAAATCTTTTGGATCTAATCATTTGATAAAACAAGGTGCAAAACCTGTATTTGATTATGATGATATTCTTGAAGAATATGTGAATATTTATAGAAAAACAATTAATAAATCATGTAAAATTGAAAAAAAACTTGAAGAAAAGGAAAAAATAGTATATTCTTGTATAAGTTACGAGCCTGTACACGCAGAAATTTTGAATAAATTGATTTTTAGTGAAATTGCTAAGTGTATAGGAAGTGCTGATTATGCGTCCATGTATAATAAAGATGAATTGAAAATATTGACTACTATGAATGAATCAGATATTATTTTGAGTTTATTAATATTGGAGCTAAAAGGTCTTATCGTAAAAAAATCAGGTTGCTATTACGCACGTTCGGAGGTTTAATATGGCAAAAAACTTAGTTATTGTTGAGTCCCCAGCCAAGGCAAAAACAATTAAAAAGTTTTTAGGTTCAAATTATAAAATTGAAGCATCAATGGGTCACGTAAAAGATTTGCCAAAAAGTAAATTAGGTGTTGATTGTGAGAATGATTATGAGCCCAAATATATTACTATTAGAGGCAAAGGTCAGCTTTTAGCAAAACTTAAAAAAGAAGCAAAAAAAGCTAATAAAATATTTCTTGCAACTGACCCTGACCGTGAAGGTGAAGCGATTTCGTGGCACCTTTATCATGCACTTAAGTCAGATACTAATAAAGTGCTTCGTATTTCTTTTAATGAAATCACAAAGGAAGCGGTTAAAGGCTCAATAAAAGCCGCAAGAGAAATAGATATGGATCTTGTTGATGCGCAACAGGCAAGAAGAGTGTTAGACAGAATCGTAGGATATAAGATTAGTCCATTATTATGGAAAAAGGTTAAAAAAGGTTTAAGTGCCGGTCGTGTACAATCTGTTGCACTTAAGCTTATTTGTCAACGTGAAAAAGAAATTGAAAGTTTTATTCCAGAGGAATACTGGTCACTTGATGCAAAACTTAATGCAGAAGGATTAAAAGAACCTTTTGTCGCAAACTTCTATGGGAAAGACTCTAAGAAATTACCACTCAACAATAAAAAAGAGATAGACACTGTTATAAAAGTGATCAAAGAGGGTAAGTTCTCAGTTATAGATGTTAAAACGACTGATAGATTAAGAAATCCAGCAGCACCATTTACAACGAGTACACTTCAACAAGAAGCATCAAAAAAACTCAACTTTACTACAGCAAAAACAATGAGAATAGCTCAGCAATTATATGAAGGCGTAGATATTAAAGGTCGTGGAACAACAGGTTTGATTACGTATCTTCGTACAGATTCTACAAGAATTTCAGATGAAGCTCATAGTGGGGTTCTTGAATTTATTGGCGAAAAGTATGGCGATGAATATAAAAATGCAAATGGAGCAAAAGCCAAAGTTAATAGTAAGAATAAAACTCAGGATGCTCATGAAGCTATTCGACCTACGTATACAGAGCTAGAACCTATTACGATTAAGGACGCATTATCAAGAGATCAGTATAGATTGTATCAACTGATATGGAGTAGATTTGTTGCATCTAGAATGCAACCGGCTGTATATGACAATCAAAAAATAAAAATAGATAACAATGGGTATGAGTTTAGAACTAATGTACAAGTTCAAAAATTTAATGGATTTTTAAAAGTATATAAAGCGGAAGAAGATACAGAAATTTCTAAGAAGCAACTAAAAATCTCTACAAAATCAATTTTATCTTTAAATGAAGTGTTGGATATTCAGCACTTTACTCAACCACCTGCAAGATTTACTGAAGCAGCATTAGTAAAAATATTAGAAGAAAATGGCGTTGGAAGACCGAGTACATACGCTCCTACTATCTCAACTATTTTGGCAAGAGGTTATGTTGGAAAAGAACAAAAAAAGTTATTTCCAACTGAATTAGGTGAAATTGTTTATTCTATCCTTGAGGGCTATTTTGAAAATATTATAAGTGTTACATTTACAGCTAATCTTGAAGAAAGACTAGATAGTGTGGAAATTGGTGAATTACATTGGAAAGATGTGATTAGAGATTTCTATCCTGAATTTGAAAAACTTGTTGCAACTGCTGAAGAAGAAATAAGTAAAATTGAAATAAAAGATGAAGAAACTGACATTAAGTGTGATCTTTGTGGAAAAAACTTGGTAATTAAACTTGGTAGATATGGAAAGTTTTTGGCATGTCCTGGATTTCCAGAGTGTAGAAATACAAAAGCTATAAGAGAAAAAGTAGAAGATGTGCTATGTCCTAAATGTGGTAAAGAAGTTTTAGTTAAAAAAACAAAAAAAGGTCGTCGCTATTATGGATGTGAAGATAATCCAGAATGTGATTTTATGTCATGGAATAAACCTTCAACAGTGATTTGTGAAAAATGTGGTTTTATGACAGTGGAAAAAGGTAAAAAATTGATGTGTATTAATGAAAATTGTAAGAATATTCAAGAAAACAACCAAGATAACAATTAAGTGTTTGAAATTTGTATACAATTAGTTTATAATTAAATATATAGTTAAGGTGTCAAAACTTAGGTTTGACACCTTAACTATATAGGTGTTTTCACATACTTACTTTATTAGGAGGTTGCACTGTGAGTGTAGAACTTTTAGATCGTACGAGGAAGATAAATAAACTTCTTCAAAAAACAGGTGCAGAACGTGTAATATTTAAAGATATTTGTGAAGTGATGAGCGATATTTTAGAATCAACTGTTCTTGTACTTAGTAAAAAAGGTAAATTATTAGCTAAATTCACTAGGGGAACTATTGATTCGAATGATGAATTATTCGTTGCCGAGTATAGAGAATTTATTAATAAACAATTAAATGAAAGATTGTTAAACATACTATCTACTAAAGAAAATATTAATTTAGTTACATTAGGGTTTGACAAAGAGTACACAGACAGAGGATATATTGGTATGGTTTCTCCAATTGATATTGCAGGTGAAAGACTTGGAACATTGGTTATGTATCGTACTAATAAGCCTTATGATATAGAAGATATTATTCTTGGAGAATATGGAGCAACTGTTGTTGGTCTTGAAATCATGAGATCTGTTAATGAAGAAAACTCAGAAGAGGTGAGAAAATACTCAATTGTAAAATCTGCAATTAGTACCTTATCGTTTTCAGAACAGGAAGCAATTAAACATATTTTTAATGAGCTAAGCGGTAGTGAAGGAATATTAGTTGCATCAAAAGTTGCAGATAGAGTTGGCATAACAAGAAGTGTTATTGTTAACGCATTAAGGAAGTTTGAAAGTGCAGGAGTAATTGAATCTCGTTCTTTAGGAATGAAAGGTACGTATATAAAAATTCTTAATGATATTTTGAAGGATGAAGTTGATAAGATATAGTAATGCTTAGAACATAAAATTTGTTTAATAAAAAAAATAATATAGAAGGTAGAGGCTAAATATATGGTCTCTACCATTTTTGTGTAAAAATTAGTTGAAAGTTGGTATTTGTGGGATGTCGTTATAAGGCAGGAAAGTGTATGCATATGACGCTTGTGGGAGTGCTAATCCCAATTGCTTCAAGGACTAATATACTAAACCTTCGGTTTAAGAATATTAATCCTAGAATCAATCCGGATCAGAGTCCCATTACGCATCACATGCATACACTTTCTTCTTACGATTGATTACAAATATCACGGTTTTTAATATTAATAAAAAGTAGGTATAAACTTGGGATTTAGGGTAAAACTTTGATATGTTTAATAAACAAATATTGTTGACGATACTGGTTATGAAAGTAAATAAACTTAAAACTTCGTGGATAAAAACAATTAACTTTATTTTAAACAATCATATTTAAATATCAAGTGAATGTAAAAATCAAAGTATTATGAACAGCTGCTTTAATTTTTTGCTGATTATGACGATAATATACTTGAGAATATAAAATGAGGACTTGTAATGTTGATGATAATTGAATCTGAATATAAAATATCATCATGTAATATTGGTAATAATGAAATGTAAAAATAAATATAATTAACAGGTAAATATTGGCATTATAAATAGATGTTGTGTATTTGCGATTTAGCTGATACAATATATAGTAGTAGGATTATGAAGGAATGGTGATTTTATGATTCAAAATAGTAGGTCAATGTTTGGTCAATCAGATTTAATAGGACTTGCACTTGACGCCACATGGAAACGTAATAAAGTTATTACCGAAAATATTGCTAATGTTGACACACCAGGATACAAGCGGCAAGAAGTTAGTTTTGAAAGTTATCTTGAAAAGGCATTAAAAACTAATGACCCTAGTGATATTATGAAATTAAATAGAGTTGAACCAAGAGTGTATACTGAGAATAGTGGACTTAGTTATAGAAAAGATGGAAATAATGTAGATGTAGATACAGAAATGGTATATTTGGCAGAAAATCAGTTGAGATATAACACGCTTATTAGTCAGCTTAATTATGATTTTAAGAGACTTAAGTCTGTTATCAAATAAGGAGGCGATATAAATGTCATTTTTTGATTCTTTTAAGATAAGTGCAAGTGGAATGACTGCACAGCGACTTCGTATGGATACCATATCACAGAACTTAGCTAATATTAATACAACAAGAACAGAAGGCGGTGGACCTTATCGCCGTAAAACTGTTATTTTTGAAGAAATAAATAATGGTAGAAATTTTAGAAGTCATTTAGATAAATACATTGATGGTAATCGAAATTCAAGTGTAGGAATTACTAGTGGTGGTGTTAAGGTGAGTCAGATAATTGCTGATCAGTCACCGTTTATTGAAGTTTATGATCCAACACATCCAGATGCTAATGAAGAAGGTTACCTATTAATGCCAAATGTGAACTCAGTAGAAGAAATGACTAATTTAATATCTGCAAACAGATCATATGAAGCGAATATAACTGCTTTTAATGCAACAAAAGGAATGATGGGTAAAGCACTTGACATAGGCAGATAGTATATTATAATAGAGGTGAATTAAATGGACGTTGCAAAAATTGGTTTGGTAACAAAAATGCCATCCATTGGAATTAATAATGACAATCAAGAATCAGGTTCTGTATTTTCTAAGTTTTATCAGTCAGCTGTTGATATGCTTGATGAAACCAATACGTTACAAAAGGATGCTGATCAGATGAGTTTAGACTTTGCTGTCGGTAAGATTGATAGTGTCCATGACGTAATGATTGCACAAGAAAAGGCATCAATTGCTCTTCAATACACTGTACAACTCAGAGATTCTTTGCTTGATGCTTATAATGAAATTATGCGTATGCAAGTATAATAAATATATAATAAGAGGTGTAGAGAATGCCGGAACTATTTAATAGAATTTCAGCTCAATTAACAGAGTGGTGGAATAAATTTTCAAATAAACAAAAAATAGCCATTATTACAACGGTTGCAGTAGCCATTGTAGCATTGGCTGTTCTTGTTGCTATTTTAAATCAGCCTAATTATGTTCTTCTTGAAGATGAACTCGATGTTGCAGGTGTGAATGAAAGGATAGCTTTACTTGATGGAGCGACAATTACTTACAAAGTAGGTGATGACGCTTCAAGTATTTTGGTTGAAGCATCAAGTAAAACAGCAGCAACTTTAGCATTGGCGGAAGTGGGAATAGTATCTTCTTCTGATATGACGTATAAGGACGCTTTCAATAATGGAATTACAACTAGTAATAGAGAAGCATTAGCTAAATATCAATTGTTTTTTCAAGCTGAAATTGGAAGAAAATTAGAGATGATTAGTGCAGTTAATGATGCAAGTGTTACTATTGTTGTGCCTGATATGGACAGAGCATTGTTCGAGGAACAAACTGAATCAAAAGCAAGTATTATACTGACGCTTAGTGATAAGATTAGTGATAGTATGGTAGAAGCTATTGCTAAAAACGTGGCAGCAATGGTGACTAATCTTGAGACTAATAATATTACAATTATTGATTCAGATGCAAAACTATTATATGACGGTGAAACTAGAAATGGAAGTATTAGTGGTGGTATATCAGGAGCAGATTATGAATTGCAGCAGGAACTAATTGTAAAGGATAAAGTCCGTACTATCTTGTTATCTGGTGGAGAATATGATGATGCTATGGTTACGGTTGATTTGGTTATTGACTTTGATCAACTTGAAAGAACAATTGAAGAACATACAACTCAAGATGGTAGCAGTACAGGTATTGTTAATAATGAATCCACATATACAGAAACAAGTGAGAATACAGATTCTCAAGGAGCCCCAGGAACAGATAGTAATGGAGCGACTGATACATTACTATCTGATGGTGGAAGTTCTACATCTGAAATAGAAGAAATTCAAAGAAATTATGTTTATGATACGACTATTACAAAATCAATAAAAGCTATTGGTGGAGCTAATTATGATGAATCGACGGTAACAGTTAATCTTAATAAATATATTATTTATGATGAAGTTATTTTAACGGCTCAAGAAAATGGACCTTTAACTGATTTATCTTGGGATGAATATAAACTTCAACTACGTAATCAAGGAAATGTTAAGATAGAAAATATTGATCCTGATATCGAACGTATGGTTAAAAATGCAAGTAATATAGATAATGTTGTTGTATTGGCATATGAAGTCCCAAGGTTTGTTGATAAAAAAGTAGTAGAAAGTGCAATAAGTGATTATATATTAATAGGTATAATTGTATTTATGATATTACTTCTTGGTTATGCAGTTTATAAAGGTACAGAGCCAGTTGAAATCACAGAAATTGAACCAGAACTTTCTGTTGAAGATATGTTGACATCAACAAAAGATGGAGCAGATCTTGAAACTATTGAATTTGATGGTAAAAGTGATACAAGAGTTCAAATAGAAGAATTTGTTGAAAACAATCCTGATGCGGCAGCGTTATTGCTTCGCAACTGGCTAAACGAAGATTGGGAGTAGGGATATGCAAGATTTTAGGGGAATTCAAAAAGTAGCCATTTTATTAATTGCATTAGGTCCGGAAAAATCAGCAATGATTTTTAAACATCTAAAAGAAGAAGAAATAGAGCAGTTGACTCTTGAAATAGCTAATACTAGGAGTGTATCACCAGAAGATAAAGAAGAGGTGATTAGTGAGTTCTATGAAATATGTATTGCACAACAATATATTGCTGAAGGTGGTA
Source organism: Vallitaleaceae bacterium (assembly GCA_029935405.1). Classification (GTDB taxonomy): domain Bacteria; phylum Bacillota; class Clostridia; order Lachnospirales; family Vallitaleaceae; genus UBA1351. Next base: position 24,680 of record JAOZKH010000001.1, read on the forward strand.
TAGGATATGCAAAGGACTTACTTGAAAAAGCTCTTGGTTCAGACAAAGCTATGGAAGTTATTGGTAGATTAACTTCTAGTCTTCAAGTTAGACCATTTGAGTTTATAAGAAAAACTGAACCAGGACAATTACTAAACTTTATACAGGATGAACATAATCAGACAATAGCGCTTATATTGTCCTATTTAAGCCCTGCTCAGGCATCCATGGTACTTGCGGCTCTGCCACAAGAAAAACAGGCTGATGTAGCTAGAAGAATCGCTCAGATGGATAGAACAAGTCCAGATGTCATTAAAGATGTAGAAGATATTCTTGAACGAAAACTATCGTCATTAGTGACTCAAGACTTTACTATTGTTGGTGGTGTTGATGCAATTGTACAAATATTAAATTCTGTTGACAGAAGTACAGAAAAACATATTATGGAAACATTAGAAATTGAAGATGCTGAACTCGCTGAAGAAATTCGTAATAAAATGTTTATATTTGAAGATATTTTATCTCTTGATGATAAATCCATTCAACGCTTACTTAGAGAAGTTGATAATAATGATTTGGGTATTGCCCTTAAAGGCTCTGGAGAAGAAGTTCAAAATGTTATCTTTAATAACCTTTCAAAACGTCTTGCTACAATGATAAAAGAAGAAATGGAATATATGGGACCATTGCGTCTTAAAGATGTTGAAGAAGCTCAACAAAAAATCGTTAATATTATACGGAAGTTAGAAGACAGCGGTGAGATTATAATTAGCCGTGGTGGAGGTGACGAGATCATTGTCTGATATAATAAAATCACACTTTGTTTCCTTTTCTGACCAAAAAAAACCAATTAACATTATTGATAATAAGGATCCAAGTATTTTAAAAAGCACAGGAAAGTCAATGATTAAAGAACACGAAGCTGGTTCGGAGTCAAGTGTAGAAGGGTTAAGTCTTAATGACTTGAATTTAAATCCATCTCTTGACTCTTTTCGCAATGAAGAACAACAACAACTTGTTGAAAAGCAGAAAACAATAGCTAAAAAAAATGGCTACGATGAAGGGTTTAAAATAGGCAAGGATGAAGGCTACAACGAAGGACATAATGAAGGTTATAACGAAGGCATAAAAAAGGCAGAAACTGAAATTAGCATTCAATTGTCAAAACTTGATGATGATAGCCAGATTAGGGTTAAAGAACTTAAAGAACAATTAATAAATGAATATAGTGATTACAAAGCTACGCTTGAACCTAAAATGTTAACTATTATTGAGGATTTGGTTATGAAACTTATTGGTGAACAGTCGATTAGCAAAGGTGTAATTGTGCATTTGATTAAATGCGGTCTTGATGAATTAGAAATCCATGGGGACTTAGTTATCAAAGTATCACAAGAAGATCTTGATTATGTAATCGAAAGAAAAGCAGAACTTACAGAAGAGCTTAGTGAAAAAATCACAGTAGAAATTCTCAAAGATCAGCAACTTAGTAAAAATGAATGTGTTATTGAAACAGAGATGGGAACTATTGAAAGTAGTCTTGGAGTACAACTTTCTGGACTTTTAAGAGAACTTAGATTAATTAAAGAAAGTTTAATAGATGGTTAAAGTGTCAAAACTTAGTTTTGACACTTTAACCACAGCTGAATAGAAGGTGGTTATATGATACTTGATTATTCTATTGATTTAAGTAAGTATGACAAAATGGTTGATAAATCATATATCAAACATATGGGCAGAGTAGCCAAAATTGTTGGTCTTACTATTGAATCTATTGGTCCTCACGTAACAGTTGGTGAGGCTTGTTTAATTTCATCAGCAGATAAAACAAAACATGTATTGGCTGAAGTGGTTGGGTTTAAAGACAACCGTATTTTGTTGATGCCGTTAGATGATATGGGAGGAATTGGACCTGGAAGCCATGTTGAATCAATAGGGCATCAGCTTCAGGTATCTGTTAGTGATAAGTTATTAGGTAGAGTGTTAGATGGGTTAGGAAAACCGATTGATGAGCTAGGTCCGTTATATACAACTGAATTATATAATATTGAAAATGAGGCGCCTGATCCACTTAAACGAAATAGAATTGAAAAAATATTACCTATGGGAGTTAAAGCTATAGATGGAATATTAACAGTAGGTCAAGGTCAGAGAATAGGAATATTTGCAGGTAGTGGAGTTGGAAAATCAACACTTCTTGGTATGATAGCAAAAAACACAAGGGCAGATATTAATGTTATCGCTTTAATAGGTGAACGTGGACGTGAGGTTAGGGAATTTCTTGAAAGAGATTTAGGGGAAGAAGGACTTAAACGTTCAGTAGTTGTGGTGTCAACTTCGGATAAACCAGCAATGGTAAGACAAAAGGCTGCAAAAACAGCAACAGCAATTGCAGAGTATTTTAGAGATAAAGGGAAAAATGTATTGTTAATGATGGATTCTTTGACTCGTTTTTCAATGGCTCAAAGAGAAATTGGATTAGCAATTGGTGAACCACCTGTAAGTAGGGGGTATACACCGTCTGTGTTTGCAGTTATGCCTAAACTTCTTGAAAGGGCAGGAAACTCTGACAAAGGTTCGATTACAGCCTTGTACGCCGTATTAGTTGATGGTGATGATATGAATGAACCGATAACAGATGCTGCAAGAGGAATTTTAGATGGTCATATTGTTTTATCGAGAAAGCTTGCCAATAAAAACAATTATCCCGCAATTGATATTTTGCAAAGTGTGTCAAGGGTTATGAATGAAGTGGTAACAAAAGATCACAAAAACAATGCTAATTATTTACGATCGATTGTTGCTACATATAGGGACTCTGAAGATTTGATAAATATTGGAGCATATTCTAAAGGTAGTAATGAAGAAATTGATGAAGCTATCGCTAAAATGAAAGATGTTAATACATTTCTAACTCAAGAGGTTGATGAAGTGTTTGATATGAATGAAGTTGAAAATAGCTTGTCTAGAATTCGTGGAGTATAGTTATGGCGAAATTCATATATAATTTTGAACAGATACTTAATATTAAGAGAAAACTAGAAAAACAAGAGCAAATGAAATTAGCTAAGGCTACAAAAAAGTTAAGTGCATCAATGCAGCGGTTAGAAGTTACAAAATATCAATATAAGGATTCGTTAAAAGATTTCCAGGAAATACTAAGCTCTGGTCGGATTGAACAGGTAAAGATTAAAACTTCAAATGAAAATATTGCTTATTATCATAATCAGGCACAAGAACAAAAAAAAATAGTAACGCATAATGAAAAACTTGTTAATGAGGCCAAGGAAAAACTTAAAGAAGCCCTTAGAGAACGTAAAACTTATGAAATACTAAAAGATCAGGCGTATGAAGAGTATATTAAAGAAGAACAAGCTAAGGAAGCTAAACAAATTGATGAAATTGTCAGTTTTAAATATAAAGATGAAAGGTAGTGGCAAATTCTAATGGCAGAAGAAAACGAAGATAAGAAAAAGGACAAAGATAAGAAAAAAGGCGGAATTGTTCGCATAATTATAATTTTCCTGATAATACTAGTTGTACTAATAGGAGGTTTTATAGCATTGCTAAAGCTTGATGTGGCCGGTCTTGGTACAAAGATAATTGGACCTTCAATTAAAGACATTCCTGGGGCTAGTTTGATATTGCCTGAAATGCCAGAGGAAGAAATTATTGAAGGAGAAGAGTCAAATACATATGAAACATTAGACCAGGCAGTAGAAATTTTGAAAGTTACTGAAAATTTACTAAAGGAAAAGGAAGAAGAAGCCGAAAAACTTAATGAGCAAATTGTAAAACTGCAATTGGAGATTGAGAGACTTAAAGAGTTTGAAACAAGTTATCTTCAGTTTGAAACGGATAAAGCAAATTTTGATCAAATGATTGTAGTTGGTACAGACTCAAATGCTTTTTCTAAGTGGTACGAAACCATGAATCCTGATAATGCAGCAAAAATCTACGCAGATGTTATTGGACAACAATCATTAGCGGAAGAATTAAAAGATCAGATTGATACTTTTTCAGAAATGAAACCTGATGAAGCTGCTGCAATTTTATCGGAAACGGCTGTTACTAGATTAGAGATGGTGGCAACTATTATTAAGCACCTAGAAGCTGGAGATGCTGCAAAAATACTTGGTGCTATGGATTCGAAATTAGCGTCGCGTATAACAGTTTATTTACATCCAGAAGAATAAGGAGGTAGACAATGGGAAATGTTGCTATGAATTTAGTGGCAACGATGATGCAAAAAAACTTTAGCAATAATAGCTACTTAAGCCCTAGTCACGGGGCGAAAACAAACAGTTTTACTCAAGTTCTTGATAATGTTAAAAAAAGTCCGTATGAGACTTTAAAACATTATGAACCTAAGGATTTTAATAACAGAAATAATATTAAGTCTAAAAGAGATATTAGAGAAGTTACGAAACGTCCAGAGAAAGCTGTTAAGAATCAATTTAAAGAGAACCTTGAACAATTGAATGAGATTAGAAAGAACAAAGTGAAAACGACGGATAATACAGCTAATGAAGCAATTGATGAAACCAAGATGGTTGACAATAAAATTGTGGATGAATTAGCTAATACGTTAAACATGACAACAGATGAGATTATAAATCTTCTAAATGAATTAGGATTAACAGTAATGGATCTGTTTGATACAGATAACTTAAAAATGTTTATTACTGAATCTATGGATCTTAACAATCCGTTAGAACTATTAACAACAGAAGATGGTATGTCAAAGTTGTCAGAGTCGATGGAAGCCTTAGACAAAATCTTAAGAGCAAATCCTGAGATGATTAATGAATTAGCACAATTATCTAGTAAGAGTCAAGGAGATGTTCAATCTTCTAAGCAAAATGAATTCCTTGAAATACTAAATAATCTTCAAGATTCTACAGGTGGCAATCAAACCGGTTCAGGAACTTCCGGACAAGGTGCATCGGCAGAAACTGAAATGGGCCAATCAGCTCAAGTAAGACCTGCCGCTAACTCAGGGAATATAACAACAGGTTTTGAAGGTATTCTAAATCAAGTCGTTACACAAAAAACAGAAACAATTATTATGAATGGTCAAGTTCAAACTATTCAAACAGAAGTGACTGCTAAAGATATTTTTGATCAAATCGTTACAGGAATGAAAGTTAAAGTCACAGAATCAAAGTCAAATGTATTACTACAACTAAATCCGCAACATTTAGGAAAAATTGGAGTGAATCTAATGAATGACAATGGTGTGGTAACAGGACATTTTGTTGCTGAATCAGAAGCTGTTAAAGAAGTAATTGAAGCAAATCTTTCGTCCCTTAAAAATCAACTACAAAACCAAGGTATTGATGTTTCTGAGATTAAAGTTACTGTAGGAAACGCATCAGAGTTTTTGGCAGGAGAGCAGGATAGAGGAAAATCTTCAATGAATCAAAACAAAAGTAAAAGAAACAAAAGACATGTAGTGGGTAATATTAGTCGAAAATTTGCCGATAAAGTTAGTGAAGAAATATTAGAAGAAGAAAATTCGATTATTCACGAAAACAGTTCAATTGAACTACATGCATAAACAAAGTGGAGGTGTAAAATGTCAACAGTTGATACAGTACATAGTTTATTAGATCAATACGGCGTTAAAGAAACACAAGCGTCTACCAGTGGAAACGACATGGGTAAAGATGCATTTCTTAATTTACTAGTAACACAACTTCAATATCAAGATCCGTTAGAACCAACTAACGACAAAGAATTCTTAGCACAAATGGCTCAATTTTCAGCTTTAGAACAAATGCAAAACTTAAATTCTAGTTTTACAATGTCTCAGGCAAGTGGATTGATTGATAAGTATATTAAAGGAACCGCTCATAACAAAACGTCAGGAGAGATAACTGAAATAGTAGGAATTGTAGATGCTGTTAATATGAAAGATGGAACTCCTTATCTTCTTGTAGATGATAAAGAAATCGCCTTATCAGATGTTGAAACAGTTATCAGTGATTTTGGTAGTGAAACGGTTGCAATGATTGAAGCCTTAACCAAAATGGAAGATAAAATCGGGGCAATTGAAGAATTGTTAGCAACTTTAATTGGTGTACCGGGAGAAGAAACTAGCGATGAAGCGACCAGTGATGAAGCAACGGATGGTGAAATAATTACAGAATAAGTAACTAAAACATAGTAGCGAAAAGCAGTAGGAGATGATGTTATGATTATTAATAGTCAAATAGCTCAATCTATACAACAAATCGGAAATGTGACGAAATCCCCTACAAAATCTAATCAAATCATTAAACCAGGGAATAGTTTTCAGAGTGTTTTAAACAAAGAATTGGAGCAATCACAGGAACTGAAATTCTCTAAACATGCAAATGATAGATTGGTTTCTAGAGATATTACACTTGATACAAAACAGATTGAAAGATTGCAAAAAGGTGTTAATAACGCGAGAGACAAGGGAATTAAAGAATCACTTATGGTAATGGACAACATATCATTGATTGTGAATGTTGAAAATTCAACCGTAGTTACTGCGTTAGACAGTAATGAGTCAAGGGAACATGTTTTTACAAATATCGATGGAGCAGTTTTATTATAGCTGGACCTCATGCAGGAAGCTATTTATCCATGACTGACTGATTGGATAAAATAAAACTTACGACAATTACATAAGGAGGTCACACATTATGATGCGTTCTATGTACTCTGGTGTTTCAGGTTTAAGAATTCACCAGAAAAAAATGGATGTAATAGGTAATAATATTGCAAATGTTAATACCGTAGGATTTAAATCAAGTCGTGTAACATTTAGTGAAGTGTTTTCTCAAACAATTAAAGGCGCTTCAGGTTCTAATGAAAATACAGGTGGTACTAATCCTATGCAGATAGGTTTAGGTGCAGGAATTGCATCAATTGATATTGATATGGGTGAAGGTGCAGCACAAAGAACAGATAATCCTCTTGACCTTAAGATTGAAGGAGATGGATTTTTCGTTGTATCAGATGTTACAGGAAATAAATTCACAAGAGCAGGAGCTTTTAGAATAGATGAAGCAGGTAACCTTGTAACCCCAGGTGGAATGAATGTTATGGGATGGTACCCAGATGCAAATACAGGTGCGATTGCTAAAACAGCTGTTACTAAACTTCAAATATTAAGCCCTGATAACTTATATTCTGAACCAACGAATACAACAAATGTTACAATGAGTGGAAATATTAATAAAAACGATGCACAATTAGCACCTGCAAATGGAGGAGTTCCTTATCAGGTTAATATTTATGATTCGTTAGGTTATCCTTATTCAGTTGAAATGACAATTGAAGATTCAGGAGTAGCTAACACATATAACGTAGTTCTATTAGCTGACTCTGTTACAGATGAAAGTGGTAATACAATTAATAATGCAGGAATTGGTGCAGGAACTGTACAGATAACTTTTGACCCTGCTACAGGTAAAGTGACTAGTGTTCCTTCAACATTTGCTATAACTGGACTTAATACAGGTTTTTCAACATTTCCTGCTTCAGGTGTAGAAGTGGATTTTAGTTCGGTAACTTTATTTTCAGGAAATACAACTGTTGAGTCATCTGCGGGAGACCATGAAGGACTTGGCGCTGGAACTAAAGCGGGAGCTATTTCAGGATATGAAATTAGTGTGGATGGACAGATTCTTGGAAGATATACTAATGGTGAGACTAAGTTATTAGGTCAACTAGTTATTGCAACATTCCAAAATCCTGCAGGCCTTCAAAAAATTGGAAGTAATCTTTTTGAGTCAACTAATAACTCAGGAGATTTTGACGGAATTGGTCAAGATGTTACTGCAAGTGGAGGTAGCTTTAACTCTGGTGTGCTTGAAATGTCTAATGTAGACTTATCTAAAGAGTTTACAGAGATGATTACAACACAAAGAGGTTTCCAAGCTAATTCAAGAATTATCACATCTTCTGACGAGATGTTACAAGAACTTGTAAACCTTAAGAGATAGTGATAAAATAAGATAGGTTATCAGAGATTTAAGAAAAATGTTACAATCTTAAATAACTGATAACCTATAAGTGTAACTATAAGTGTAATTATAAGTGACACTATATGAATGAAGGAGCAACATGATATACATAACTAAACTTAATCATGATAAAGTTCTTTTGAATAACGATTTAATAGAACGTATTGAAGAAACACCTAATACTGTCATTACTCTTACTACTGGCAAAAAAATGGTAGTTATTGAGTCAATGAGAGAGATTTACACAAAAGTAATGGAGGCTAAGCAGATAGCAAGGCAGACAGGCTACATTACAGACTAAAAACTTACGTGAGGTGGAAATTGTGGATTTAGCTACTATTATAGGTTTAGCCCTAGGAATATTCTTCTTTTTAATGTCGATTATATTGGATAAAGGAATTGCAGGTGTCCTAGCCTTTTGGAACGCTCCTTCAATGATGGTTACTATTGGTGGTGCAGTTGCGTCTACGTTGATTAGTTTCCCATTGCCGAATTTTATTACGGGAATGAAAGCTGCAAGTATAGCTTTTAAAGTTGTTAATATGAACGAAGGAGAAGTTATTAAAAGCATTATTAATTTGTCAAATGTTGCTCGTAAAGAGGGATTGTTAGCACTTGAAGAAGCGGCGGAAGGAATTGAAGATGTGTTTCTTAAAAAAGGTATATTGCTTATAGTAGATGGAACAGATCCTGAGTTAGTTAGAGAGATATTAGAAACAGAGATTAGCTTTGTAGAGTCAAGACATAAAAGTGTTAAAGCAGTATGGGAGAAACTTGGTGAATTAGCACCTGCATGGGGAATGATTGGAACATTAATCGGTCTTATTAATATGTTAGGTAGTTTAGATGATCCAGCGGCAATTGGTCCTGCAATGGCAGTTGCATTACTTACAACAATGTATGGTTCTATGATGGCGAATATTGTATGTATTCCTTTTGCAAACAAGTTGGCTATTCGTAGTTCAGAAGAATTATTAGTTAAAGAAGTTGTGATAGAAGGATTATTATCTATTCAAGCAGGTGAAAATCCACGAGTTATAGAAGAGAAGCTTAAAGCATTCTTATCACCAACATTAAGAGCTTCCTTATCGGATGCTTCAGAAGGTGAAGGAGAAGGAGAAGGCGCAGGTGAATAATTATGGCTAAAAAGAAAAAGGAAGAGTGCCCACCAGCAGGTGCTCCGGCTTGGATGGCTACATATGGTGATATGGTAACATTGTTATTATGTTTCTTTGTATTATTATTCTCTATGTCAAGTGTTGATGTAGCTAAATTTAAAGCAGCTATGAGCTCTTTTGCTGATCAGATAGATGTTATGCCAGGTGGAGAAGCCTTAACTGATGGTGATCTTTTAGATAATGGGATTTCTCAACTTAATGATATAGTAGTGGTATTTCAAGGCGCAATGGCTTGGGATACTGAAGGTGACGAAAGCATAACACCTAATGAAAATGAAAACGAAGACGAAAGTTCGGCAGACAATGAAGATAATCAGGAGCAAGAAATAGATCCTTACGAGTTAGCAGGAAAAATTGCGGAAGAATTTGAAGAAATAATTCAAGATGAAGGTGTTGAAGCAAGTGTTGCTATATCTTTTTCAGCTAATTATGTTAAATTCACTCTTCAAGGTGAATTTCTCTTTGACAGTGGGAGAGCCAATTTAAAGGATAAAGCTAAAGATGCTATCGCAGTTATAGCTGACATTGGAAAAGAGAGTAAATACGAGGGATATGACGTTGAAATAGCAGGACATACAGATAATCTAAGTATTAATAGTGTGCAATTTCCTAATAACTGGATATTATCTAATTACAGGGCTTATGCGGTATTAGAAGAAATGATAAATGTTCATGGTTATGATCCTGAGCGTATTGCAGCAACTGGATATGGAGAGTATAGACCTCTTGCAGATAATGATACAATTGAGGGAAGGGCAGCAAATCGAAGAGTAGAAATAAAAGTACTTCTAAATACTGAAGAACTTACAACGGAAGAATATACAACAGAACAAATAGAGGACGGATTTATTGATGAACAGATAAAAGGAGACTAATAATGGCAAAAATATTACCAATTGTAAATACTGCATTAGCTGCACTTGCACTAATTGTAGGGGTTATCGTATTACTACAGGTAGGCGGCATTAAATCAAGTATGATAGAAGGACTTGAAGAAGCAGAATCAGCAGAACAAGAAGAAATTGATGTAACGACAATTCCAATAGCCGAGCTTGAAGAATTTAACATGGATGAAAATTTTATATTAACTTATGATAGTTTGATAAATGAAGGAAAGAAGGTTAATGTTGTTCTTAAAATAGGATTTGCTATTCACAATATTGATGAAGATACAAAAACTATTGCAATAACTGCATTAACTAGTCAGGGGAAGATTATTAGAGATAGAATTCGCCCAATATTGACAAGTAAAGATGCTAGTTATTTTACTGACTTAACTAAAGAAGAAGAACTAAAAAAAGAAATTCTCGTTTTAGTACAAGGAATTATAGGGAATAAAGCAGTTATAGATATATACTTCGATCCAATTATTAGTGAAAGATAATTTTATATAGAACATTATATCAACTAGAATATTATATTAACGATAGGAGGTGGGAAAATGGGCGAGGTTTTAAGTCAAAATGAAATAGATCAGCTACTTAATGCGTTAAATACAGGAGAGCTGGATGTTGAAGAATATAAATCTACGCAAAATGAAAAAGTTATTAAAGAATATGATTTTGCAAGACCAAGTAAATTTGCAAAAGAACATTTAAGAACTTTAGAAATAATTTATGAACATTATGCAAGATTACTATCCACTACTTTACCTGCTCATATGAGAAGCTCTTGTCAAGTTGATGTAATTAACTCGGAAGCAGTTGCTTTCTCAGAGTTTTCAAATGCCCTTTCTAATCCTATAATACTTGGGATAATTGATTTTTACCCACTAAAAGGTAACATTGTTTTGGATATGAGTGTTAATATTGGGTACGCAATTGTCGATAGATTACTTGGAGGGAAAGGTGAGCCCCTTGAAAAAGAACGAGATTTTTCTGAAATTGAATTAGCAATTATAGAAAAGCTAATGAATATTTTTGTAGAACAGATGATTGAGCCTTGGAAAAATGTTGCAGAAATTGATCCAAGACTCGAGCAAATCGAAACAAATTCACAATTTGCTCAAATAATATCACCGAATGAAATAATCGCCTTAATTACTCTTAATGTTAGAATAGGAAAGGTTGAAGGTTTATTAAATGTATGTATTCCATATATTTGTATTGAATCCATAATGGATAAATTAAACACTAAATATTGGTATTCATCAATGCAAGAATCAGACCACGAAGAATATTCAGAATTTATTGAGAAGCAAATCGCCAATACCCATGTACCACTTAGTGCAATTCTAGGTAAAAGCACAATATCAGTTAATGATTTTGTTAATCTTCAAAAAGGCGATATTATAAAACTCAATACCAAGGTTTCAGATAAAATCGAAGTGTTAGTAGGTAATATTAAAAAGTTTGAAGGAAAACCAGGATTAGCAGAAAAAAATAATGCAGTTATGATTTCAAATATTATTTCGAAGGAGGATGAATAGTATGGATGATATGTTATCACAAGAGGAAATAAATGCTTTACTAAAAGGACTTGATACAGATGATGAACCATCGTCAACTGACGGTTTAACGGATGAAGAAAAAGATGCTATAGGTGAAGTGTCAAATATTAGTATGGGAACGGCAGCAACTACATTATTTTCTTTAGTTAACCAAAAAGTTCTTATTACGACTCCTACAGTTTCCGTTACAACATGGGATAATATTGTTGAACAATATAAGGAGCCATGTGTAGCTATTCAAATTGTATATAAAGAAGGATTAGATGGTACAAATCTTTTGATTCTAAAGGAAGAGGATGTCAAGATAATCGCAGACTTAATGATGGGAAATGATGGAAGTAATCCTGACGAAGAGCTTAATGACTTACATTTAAGTGCGATTGGTGAGGCGATGAATCAAATGATTGGTTCAGCTGCAACATCAATGGCAACAATGTTCCATAAAAAAATAGATATAGCACCACCAATTTCATCGAAGATAAATTTAGAAGAAGCTTTTGATCCGGAAGATATTGCTGAATTTTTAACGGAAGACTTTATAAAAGTTGCTTTTAATCTTAAAATAGGAGATTTAGTTGACAGTGAAATGATGCAGTTGTATCCAAGAGAATTAGCTAATGAAATATGTAATGAATTTTTAAATAATCAAGAAGAAGATGTACCAGTAGAAGAAGCATCTGCAACAACCCCGGAAATGAATCAACAACCGATGAATCAGAACATGGGAATGAATCAACAGCCGATGAATCAGAATATGGGAATGAATCAACAGCCGATGAATCAGAATATGGGAATGAATCAACAGCCGATGAATCAGAACATGGGAATGAATCAACAGCCGATGAATCAGAACATGGGAATGAATCAACAGCCAATGAATCAGAACATGGGAATGAATCAACAGCCAATGAATCAGAATATGGGAATGAATCAACAGCCAATGAATCAGAATATGGGAATGAATCAGAATGGCGCATATGGAATGAATAGTAATGTAGAAGTCCAACAAGCTCAATTTCAGAATTTTGATGTTGGTGCGGTAATGCAGCAAAAAGAAAATATTGATTTGATTATGGATGTACAACTTGAAGTTACAGTTGAACTTGGAAGAACGCATAAAGCAATCAAAGATATTTTAGAATTTGCCCCAGGAACGATAATTGAATTAAATAAACTATCAGGTGAACCTATTGATGTATTAGTAAATGGTAAAATAGTTGCAAAAGGTGAAGTTGTTGTAATTGATGAAAATTTTAGTATTAGAGTAACTGAAATAATTAAACAAAAAAATATGGTATAGAAAAAACCACCTTATAGGTGGTTTTTTTGTAGCTAATATGGTAATAAAACATTGATGTGGCGAAAATATAGTAAAAACAATATGAATATATTCAATAATTTAAAAAAAGCTATGATATTTCAAAAAAGGTATGATATAATAGTCTTATGTATGAAGACGATAGATGTCTATTTTACGAATAAAGATAAGGAGCGATAAAATGGCTGGAAAGAATATTTTAATTGTAGATGATGCGGCTTTTATGAGGATGATGATAAAAGACATTTTAAGCAAAAATGGATTTAATGTAATTGGTGAAGCTGAAAATGGAGTTAAAGCTGTAGAAAAATTTACAGAATTATCACCTGATTTAGTTATTATGGATATTACAATGCCAGAGATGGATGGGATTGAAGCTGTTAAAGCGATTAAAGGAATTGATGCATCGGCTAATATTATTATGTGCTCAGCAATGGGACAACAATCAATGGTTATTGAATCAATTCAAGCTGGAGCTAAAGATTTTATAGTAAAACCTTTTCAGGCAGAACGTGTAATCGAAGCCGTATCAAAAGCAATGGGTTGATAGGATGAATATATTTGTTGCACTTGCAACTACTGGTATTAGTAGAGAGTTGCAAGTCATATTTATGTTAGTGATTTTTGCAGTGATTATTGTTGCCGCATACTTTGTTACAAATCTTGTGGCGAGAGTTCAAAAAGGAAGTTTTACCAATAAAAATTTAGAAATTATTGAAGCGATTTCTGTTGGACAACAAAAAACAGTTCAATTAGTTAGAGTAGGTAAAGAATATATAATTATAGGTGTTTCTAAAAATGAGATTAATATACTACAAACTTTAGGCAAGGATGATATTACAATTAACAATGATAAAGATGGACAGAGTGTCATTCCTTTTAAACAGATTTTAAGCAGATATAATAAGGCAAAAGAAAAAGGGAATGTTGGAGACGATCATCATGAAACTAAAGATTAGTAACGTAAGAATATTTATTGTTTTAATAGTATTTGCACTTGTATGGTTCAATATGTCTGGCATAACAGTATTAGCTAGTGATGATGGAGCCGCAACGATACCATTTTCTTTTGACTTTAATGTGTCAGCAGCTGAAGATGGATCTGACGTTGTAAGCAGTTTGCAAATACTTTTTATATTAACAATTATTTCTTTAGCGCCATCGATTCTAATAATGACGACGTCTTTTACAAGAATTATAGTGGTGCTTCACTTTATCAGAAGTGCGCTAGGTACTCAACAAACACCGTCAAATCAGGTGTTGATAGGTCTTGCGCTGTTTTTGACGTTATTCATTATGAGCCCAGTAATTACAGAAATTAATGAAGATTCATTACAACCTTATTCAGCAGGTGATATTAATCAAGAAGAAGCAATAGAGCGAGGATTAGCCCCACTTCGAGGGTTTATGTTTACACAAGCAAAAGATGAAGATATAAGGCTATTTATGGATATTGCTGATATCACATTTGTTGAAAGTAATGCTGAAATTCCTACTGAAGTTTTAATACCTGCTTTTATTATTGGAGAATTAAGAAGTGCGTTTTTAATTGGCTTTTTGATTTATATACCATTTATTGTTATTGATATGGTTGTTGCATCAACACTTATGTCAATGGGAATGATGATGTTGCCTCCAGTAATGATTTCACTACCATTTAAACTATTGTTATTTGTTGCAGCAGACGGATGGCGACTTGTTATAGGCGAACTTGTGGAAACTTTCTACTAATACTATATTACAAAGGAATAGCTTTGTTATAAAAGGGAGGATTACTAATGGGCACACAATCTGTTGTGGACTTGTCACGAGAAGCATTGTTAACTGTTATTATATCGGCAGGACCGTTGTTAATGGTAGCTCTTTTGGTTGGTTTGATGGTTAGTATTTTTCAAACAATTACATCTATACAGGATCAAACATTAACATTTGTTCCTAAAATAGTTGCAGTTTTTGTCGCTTTAATGGTTTTTGGATCATTTATTGGTAATAATTTAATGGAATTTTTTGTATCCACAGTTCAGAGTATGAGCGAGTTTATTAAGTAAAGGTGAAGTAGATGGAATTATTATTAAATGATCCTTATGCATATTTAGATTCGTTTATGTTAGTCATGATTCGAATATTAGGCGTAATATTAATTATGCCTTTTATAAGTAATCGTGCAATACCGGCTATGTCTAGAGTTGCACTTAGCTTTTTTGTAACTGTCATTTTAATAAATGTTGTACCTTTAGAAGTTAGTTCTTCAAGTGCGTATCCTATTGATTTTGCAATTGTAGTTATCAAAGAGTTTTTAACAGGTTGGTTAATAGGATTTAGTGCATATTCGGTATTTGCCATATTAACCTTAACGGGACAATTTATTGATTATCAAATCGGATTTTCCATGGTAAATGTTTTTGACCCTCTTAGTCAAACTAATATTACAATAACAGGTAATTTGTATTACTTTTTATTTATGATGGTATTTCTTGTAACGAGAAGCTATGGATATATATTTACTGCCTTAAAACAAAGTTATACTATTATTCCATTAGGGCAATTAACTTTAACTACGTATTTGTATAATTCATTTATAGAGTTTTTAAATAATTTTTTTCTAATAGCATTGCAATTAGCTGCACCAATATTTTTTGTTATGTTAATAACTAATGGTGTATTAGGTATTTTAGCAAGAACAGTGCCACAGTTAAATATGTTTGTTATTGGATTTCCTATTAAAATTATGTTAGGACTGCTAGTTCTTTATCTGATTATGAATATATTTGTTAATTTATCAGAGATTATTACAGAGGAATTTCTACGAATGTTAGAAGTATTTATAAAAGGGATGGCGCCGTGAGTGAAGAATTGAGAAATAATATAATAAAACAACCTCATAGGCTAGTTATGAATCTACAATTCTTTGCCGATGGTGGATCAGGTGAAAAAACTGAAGCTGCTACTCCTAAGAAAAAAGAAAAGGCAAGGGAAGATGGCCAAGTTGCAAAAAGTGTTGAAGTTACTACAGCAATTATGTTAATAACATTGTTTGTAACTCTTAAAGTTTGGGCACCTGAAATGGGGAGTAGATTAATAAAGATTATTCAAAAGGCGTTTTCTTTAATATCAATTAAAGAAATGAATTTAAAAATTGCATTGGAAATATATACTGACTTTATGCTAGACGGAGCAATCATAGTATTACCGATTTTCGGTATGTCTATCATATCAGCTGTGATTGCAAATCTAATACAGGTAGGTTGGAAACCTACAGGGAAACCATTATTGCCTAAGTTAAACAGATTAAGTCCTATACAAGGATTTAAGAGACTTTTTTCGATAAAAGTCTTAGTGGATTTGGTAAAATCGATTTTGAAAGTCTTGATTATATTATTGATTGTATATTTTGAAATAAGAGATTATGAGAATCTTATAATTATGTTTTATGAACTACCGGTGTTTGAAGCTTATGGAATGATAGGCAACATTGTTCTTGATATCGGGATTCAAATAGGTATATACTTCATTATTATAGCAGGATTAGACTTTGCATATACTAAGTTTAAACATGAAAAAGATTTAAAAATGACTAAACAGGAAGTTAAAGATGAACGTAAAATGATAGACGGTAATCCCGAAATAAAAGCAAGGATTCGACAACGTATGCGCGAGGCAGCGATGCGAAGAATGATGCAGGATTTACCTAAAGCTGATGTAATTATCACCAATCCTACTCATTTTGCAATCGGAATTGAATATAACGAGGAAAATGGTGCGGCACCAAAAGTAATAGCAAAAGGTGCAGACCTTATGGCAGCAAGAATAAGAGAAAAAGCTAAGGAATATGAAATAGAACTAGTCGAGAATAAACCACTTGCAAGAACTTTGTATTATACAGTTGATATTGGTGAAGAAATACCGGCAGAATTATATCAGGCTGTTGCAGAAGTTTTGGCGTTTGTTTATTCCCTTAAAAATAGGAGCCAATTGACATGAAATCAGAAGACATTATTTTAGGATTATTTATTATAGTTGCAGTTGTTGTTATGATTATTCCAATTTCAGGAGGCATACTTAGTGTGCTCATAACTATAAATATCTTATTAGCTCTTGTTATATTATTCAACTCAATGTTTGCAAGAGAAGCTCTAAATATGTCAGCATTTCCAACGATTTTATTGTTTATGACTGTATATAGATTATCTCTAAATGTATCTTCAACAAGAGCGATTTTAACATCAGGGAAACAAGGTGCTGGTAATGTCATACAGACATTTGGTAGTTTTGTTGGTGGAGATGACCTTATAGTTGGGATAGTTGTTTTTTTTATATTGGTAATCATAAATTTTCTAGTAATTACTAAAGGTTCAGAACGCGTTGCGGAAGTATCAGCAAGATTTACATTAGATGCAATGCCTGGTAAACAAATGGCTATTGATGCGGATTTGAATTCAGGACTTATTGATGAACTACAAGCAAGAGAAAGAAGACAGAAGATTCAAGATGAAGCTAGCTTTTATGGTTCTATGGATGGAGCTAGTAAGTTTGTAAAAAACGATGCTATTGCTGGGCTGATTATTACAGGAATTAATATTATATTTGGCATTGTATTAGGTGTAATATCAAGAGGTATGGAAATTGGTGATGCAGTTAATGAATATACAATACTAACTATTGGTGATGGATTAGTAAGTCAGATACCTGCTTTGTTGATATCTTTAGCAACAGGAATGCTTGTTACAAAAGTTAATAAAGATGTTGACGTTAGTGAAACTATTATGAGTCAAATGTTTGGTATGCCACGTGTTTTATATATGTCTGGAGGTGTACTTATATTTCTCGGATTGTTCACACCACTAAATCCAATTATTGTGTCAGGTGCAGGTATTTTAACTGTTATTAGTGGTAGAATTATGCATAATCAACTTCAAGTTCAGGCAGTGCAAGAAGAAATAGCTACTGAGGATGTTGAAGCAGAAGAAATAAGAAGACCAGAAAATGTGGTTAACTTATTACAGGTTGATCCTATAGAGCTCGAGTTTGGATACGGAATTATTCCTTTAGCAGACGCTAGTCAAGGTGGAGATTTACTTGATCGTGTTGTTATGATTAGAAGACAAATTGCGCTAGAACTTGGAACAATAGTACCTATTATACGTTTGAGAGATAATATTCAATTAAACCCAAATCAATATATTATAAAAATAAAAGGAAATCAAATTGCAGATGGTGAAATATTATTTGATCATTATATGGCAATGAACCCTGGATTTATAGAAGATGAAATTGATGGCATAGAAGCAATTGAACCTGCATTTAAGTTGCCTGCATTATGGATAACTGAAGGACAAAGAGAACGTGCAGAAGCAATGGGATATACTGTTGTCGATCCACCATCAATTATTGCTACACACTTAACAGAAGTGATAAAAACCCATCTTGATGAGCTACTTACAAGACAAGATGTTAAAACACTTGTCAATAATGTTAGTGAGAACCATCCAACGCTTGTTGAAGAATTAGTACCAAAACTTATGTCTGTTGGTGATATTCAAAAAGTGTTAATGAACCTATTAAAAGAAGGTGTATCAATTCGTGATCTTGTTACTGTATTTGAAACGTTGGCAGATTATGCACTTACGAATAAAGATCCAGATATTTTAACTGAGTACGTCAGACAGGCGCTTAAGAGAACGGTTAGCAAAAAGTTTTTTGATGAAGAAAGCAATCAAGTTTTAACACTTGATCCTAGTATAGAACAAGAGATTATGGACTCAGTCAAAAAAACTGAACAGGGTATGTTTTTATCTTTAGATCCTGCTTATGTGGAACAAATAATGCAAGCAACGGCTAAAGCGGCTGAGAAGTTAGAAAGTATGGGTAGAACTCCATTAATTCTTACATCACCAATTGTAAGAGTTTATTATAAAAAACTAATAGAGGAAAGATTCCCAAGTATTATAGTGATTTCTTATGGAGAGATTGATAATCAAGTAGAACTTCAATCTATAGGGATGGTGAGCATATAATGGAAATTAGAAAGTATAAAGGAACAACTGAAGAAGAAGCAAGACGATTGGTTAAAGAAGAGCTTGGAATTGATGCTTTGATAGTAAGTGTTAAACAAATCAAACCTAAAGGTATATTTAGACTTTTTAGAAAAGCATATGTAGAAATAACGGCGGCTCGTGATGATAGAACTATATCTAAAGAATTGCCTAGAATCAACCTTAAGGCAGATGATTTGCTTAAAAATCAAGAGATAATTGAAGATACTGACTTTAATCATAAAGGAAATGAACTTGACGAATTCAAGCAATTCATTGCAAAATATTCTTCTAAGCAAAAGGAAAAGCAAATTCATTCTGCTGAAACTATAAATAGTATTAAAAAAAGTATTGATGAAGTTGATGAAGATAAAGTTGTTGATGAAATAAAAAGTGATAAATTGATTAATAAAGATATTTTTATTGAAGAAGAATCAATTGAAGAAACACCTACACTAAAGCTGATATACAATCAACTTTTAGATAATGAAGTTGATGAACCATATGCAAACGAACTAATGAATGGCATGGTAGAGTATTTTGTCAATAATAATCCAGGTATTGATGAATTAGTTTCAATTGTATACAAAAGAGTCGTTAAGAATTTATCTGATTTTCAAGTAATTGATACACATATCAAAAGCAATCCTGTGTTTTTTATCGGACCAACAGGTGTAGGTAAAACAACAACAATAGCTAAAATAGCATCGTTACATACGCTAATTCACAATAGAAATGTTGCACTTATTACAGCTGATACTTATAGAATTGCTGCAGTAGAACAATTAAGAACCTATGCAAATATATTAGGAATTCCTATAAAAGTTATATACACTAAAGAGGAAATGCTTGAAGCATTAGATTTCTTTAAAGATAAAGATTTAGTGTTAATTGATACTGCAGGACGTTCTCACAAAAACAAAGTACATCAAGAAGAACTTTGCGAATTGTTAGATAGTGTTCAACAAAAAGATGTGTTTTTAACACTAAGTGTTGCAACTAAGTACCGAGATTTAATGAAAATAGTTAACGTATATAAGTCTTTATGTGATTTCAAAGTGATATTTACAAAACTTGATGAAACATTAAGTTTTGGAAATATTCTTAATATTAAAATGGCAACAAAAGCAAAACTTTCATATATAACCTTTGGGCAAAATGTGCCGGATGACATAAGTGAGATAAATCCACATAAAATAGCTAGAAATTTGTTAGGGGGTGAAGACGATGGATCAAGCGAGTAATCTCCGAAATATAGTTAAGAAAAACCAAGTTATACCATCTAATAGAGCAAGAGTTATTACAGTAACATCAGGTAAAGGGGGAGTTGGTAAATCTAATATTTCAGTGAACTTAGCAATTCAACTTCGCAAGATGGGCAAGAAAGTTATTATATTTGATGCAGACTTTGGACTTGCTAATGTCGAAGTGATATTTGGAATTGTACCTAAGTATAATTTATTTGACATAATCTATAATAATATGTCTATCAATGAAGTGCTTCAAAATGGACCACTAGGTATTGAGTTTTTATCTGGTGGATCAGGAGTAAAAGAACTACTGAAATTAGACCATGCACAAATCAGTTTTCTTGTTCAAAAACTTAATGAATTAGATAAATATGCCGATGTTATTATAATTGACACAGGTGCAGGTATTAGTGATGTTGTTTTGAGTTTTATAAGTGCTTCTAGTGAGGTTATACTTGTAACTACGCCTGAACCGACATCGGTTACAGATGCATACGCAGTACTAAAGGCAATTAAGAATAATAAAATCGATGATAGTGGTAGAAATATAAATGTATTAATTAATAGGGTAACAAGTGATGCTGAAGGAATGGATATTTTTGAAAAATTAGATAAAGTAACTAGAAAATTCTTGGGATTAGAGATTAGAAATATAGGATTTCTTCCAGAAGATAAATCTTTACCAAAAGCAGTTATTGAGCAAAAGCCAGTGTCTATTCTATATCCGAAATCACAGATTACAAGAGCGTTTGAGAAGTTAAGCAAAAATGTTATGGATTCAACATTGTATAAACAACCACAAAATAGTGGATTTTCAAATATATTTAGTAATGTATTAAGAAGAAAAAGATAGGAGGTAGGTATATGCTTATTAAAGCTGTAACATTAGGAGATAAGATTGAACTAACCAAAAAAACTGACATTGTTGAAACAGATACATATTATAGTATGGTTTACGAGATTGTGGATGACACACATATGTTAATACAAGCTCCTCTTGAAAGTGGTAGAATAATTCCATTAGAAAAAGAAGTTATATATTATGCTTGTATTTATACGGATAGAGGCTTGTATCGAGGCGAAGTAGAAATGATAAAACGTCTAAAGGATAATAAGCTTCATTACTTAGAATTAGTATTTTTAACTCCGATGAAAAAGTATCAACGTAGGCAATTTTATAGAATGAACTGTATACTTAGCTTTCAATATACGTTTGAAGAAGAAGCTGATAATGTTTGGATGAAGGGAACCTTATTAGATATTAGTGGCGGAGGGATTAGATTTTCTACTGATAAACTTCTAGATATTGATGTAAATGTTAAATGTAATTTAGAATTGATAGTGAAAGATTATGTGATTGAATTAAAAACAACAGGAATTGTATTACAATCTAAGCCTATAGAACCTGACCGAATCAGTTTCCAAAACCGTATTATGTTTGATAGTCTTAACCTAGAAGATAGAGAAAAAATTATAAAATTCATCTTTGAAGAAGAAAGAAGACGTAGAAAAAATACAAAAGGAAGGTGATAATATGAGAAATAAGAAAAAAATACTAGTTGTTGACGACTCTGCATTCATGCGAAAGGTTATTTCTGATATAATTAACGCAGACAGTCGATGTGAAGTAATTGATACTGCAACAAATGGTAAAGAAGCTCTAGAAAAACTTAAAAATTTAAAACCAGATGCTATAACTCTTGATATTCAAATGCCAATAATGGATGGACTTACTATGCTAAAAGAAGTAAACAAGTTATATGATATCCCAATTGTTATGATGAGTACTCTTACAAAAGATGGCGCAGTAGAAACAATTAAGGCATTAGAGTTAGGTGCATTTGACTTTGTTGCAAAACCAGAAAATATATTCAAAGTTAATTCTGATGAAATTCAAGTTGAACTTATGGGAAAATTATACGCAGCTGCAAGTACAGGTGAAAAGTCTATGACAAAGTATAAACCAAGAATACCTAAGGTTATGACATCGACTAATACCACTGCAGTTAGAAAACAAAAACCAATAACTCGAAAATCAATTAAGTCATCAGAAAATATTACAAAATTAGTTGCCATAGGGACATCCACAGGTGGACCTAGAGCACTTCAATATCTACTGCCTTATTTACCAGAAAATATTGATGCAGGAATAGTTGTCGTGCAACATATGCCTCCAGGATTTACTAAATCTTTAGCAGAACGCCTCAATCAACTTAGTGAGATTACAGTTAAAGAAGCTGAAGATGGTGAACTAATTCAAAAAGGTTGGGCATATATAGCTCCTGGTGATAGACATTTACTAGTCAAACAAAATGGAAGCAATTATTACATTGAACTTTCTGACGGACCTAAAAAAGGTGCACATAAACCAGCAGTTGATGTTATGATGACATCGATTACAGATATTAATATCCCACACGTCGTTGGTGTGATTATGACTGGTATGGGTGCTGATGGTCGAGATGGATTTACTGACCTTAAAAAGTCAAGGGAGATACACATTATTGCTCAAGATGAAGCTTCATGTGTTGTTTATGGAATGCCAAAATCTGTTGTTGAGGCAGGCTTAGCAGATGAGATAAAACCACTTGATCAAATATCAAAAGCAATAGTTAATAAATTGGAGGTGCACTAAATGGATGTATCGCAATATCTGGAAATGTTTATTGAAGAATCAAAAGAACATTTACAAAGTCTAAATGTTACACTACTTGAAATGGAAAATACTCCTGATAATAAGGAGTATATTAATCAAATATTTCGTGTGGCTCATACATTAAAAGGTATGGCAGCAACAATGGGGTTTAAGAAAATGACCAAGTTGACACATGATATGGAAAACGTTTTATCTGAAATCAGAAATGGTGAAATTGCCGTTTCGGCAGAACTTCTAGATGTTTTATTTCAATGTTTGGATGCTTTAGAGTCTTATATAGACCTTATAGTTAATACAGCTAGTGAAGGTGATGAAGATAATAAACCTATCATTGATAGATTAGATGCAATTCTTGAGAGTAAAGGAAAAGGAAGTAAAGCAACTAAAGATACAAAAGTTGTAGTGAAACAGGTGGAAACTCCTGTGATAGGAGATTTGAAAACTGAACGTAAACATTTAATGTTACCTTTTAATGATTATGAGAAAAATGCAATCATTAAATCTAAGGAAGAAGGATATATAACTTATGGAATAACAATTGTTATTGCAGAGACATGTGTTCTTAAATCAGCAAGAGCCTTTATTATATTTAGAACATTTGAGAGATTGGGTCAGATTATTAAATCATATCCAAGTGTTCAAGATATTGAAGATGAAAAATTCGAATCTGATTTTTCAGTGTTTATTATTTCTAAAGATGCAGAAGCTACCTTTATGAAAGAGTTAGGTTCAATTTCAGAAGTAGAAGAAATACTTATCGATGAAATGAATGTTGAAGGTGAAGTTAAAGATTTTGTTAATAAGGAAGATATTAAAGAAGAAATAAATAGTGATATACAGAAAGTTCAAGATGAAAAAACAAAAGCTAAACAACAGGTAATTAAGCCTAAGGCTAATCGTACAGTTAGAGTTGATATTGAACGACTTGATAATCTAATGAATCTTGTTTCTGAGTTAATAATAGTTAAAAACGGACTTGAAACTGTAGAAAATAATAATCAAAATATGAATGAACAAATTGAATATCTTGAGAGAATTACAACGAACCTTCACGATGCAGTTATGAAAGTTAGAATGGTGCCTATTGAGCGAGTATTTAATAGATTTCCAAGACTTATTAGAGATTTATCAAGAAAACTTAATAAGAATATGGAATTACATATGTCAGGTGAGGAAACAGAACTTGACAGAACGGTTATTGATGAAATAGGGGATCCTTTAGTTCATTTGATTAGAAATTCAGGTGATCATGGGCTAGAAACACCTAAAGAAAGACAAAAGTCTAATAAACCAGAGATGGGTAAGGTATACTTAGATGCATATCAAGATGGCAATAATGTTGTAATTGAAGTGCGAGATGATGGCCGTGGAATAGATATTCAAGGAGTTAAGAAAAAAGCTCTTAATAAAGGTACAATAACTAAAAATCAAGCAGATGCTATGACGGACAAAGATATTATTGACTTGCTATTTAGACCAAGTTTTTCAACTGTCGACAAGATTTCAGATGTTTCTGGAAGAGGTGTTGGATTAGACGTTGTTAAGACTAAAATCGAAGCTCTAGGTGGAGATATTGAAGTGAAAACTGAACTTGGAAAAGGCTCTACATTTATTATTAGGTTACCACTAACCTTGGCTATTATACAAGCACTTATGGTAAATATTGCTGACGAGAAATATGCGATTCCTCTTAATACAATCCAAAACATAGAAGATGTTAAGATTGCAGATATTAAATATATCCAAAATCAAGAAGTCATTAATTTGCGTGGACATGTTATTCCTATTGTTCATTTAGATGGTATGCTTGGAGTTATTAAAGAAGAAGAAGATAAAGAATCGATAACAGTTGTTATTGTGAATAAAGGAGATAAAAAAGCTGGCTTTATTGTTGATGGATTAATTGGTCAACAGGAAATTGTTATAAAAACATTAGGTAAGTTCTTAATAAATAGTCGTTTAATAGCAGGTGCAACAATTCTTGGTGATGGCGAAGTGGCATTAATACTAGATGTCAATTCATTAGTGTAGGAGGTGTAGACATGGAAAATATTCAAACAAAATCAAATAACGCTACACAATTTATAGTTGTAAAATTTGATCGTGAGCAGTATGGTATTAATATTCAACACGTTCAAAATATTGTCAGAATGATGCGTATTACAAGAGTTCCTAATGCACCTGATGATATTAAAGGAGTTGTTAACCTTCGTGGAGAAATTGTTCCAGTAATGAGCGTACGTAAAAAGTTTGGTTTAGATAATGATGAATATACTAATTCAACACGGATTATAATTGTTAAAGTTGAAGGTAGTGCAATAGGATTCGTAGTTGATGAAGTATTAGAAGTCATAGAAATTGAGGAAACACACATTGAAAAAATAGTTAGTGATTCTTCAGATGAAAATTCAAAATATGTGTATGCGGTAGGAAAAGTTGATGATGAACTTGTAACCCTACTGAATATTGAAGCATTAATTGGAGTAGATGAGTAGGAAAGGTGAATTACATGAGTGAATTAGATTTTAATAATATTGATGGAATGCACCTTGATGTACTTCGTGAACTAGGCAACATAGGTGCAGGGAATGCTACAACAGCATTATCACAAATGATAAATAAGAAAATAGATATGGGAGTGCCTAAAGTCAACTTACTTGAATTTAAGGAATTGGCTGAAATATTAGGTGGAGCAGAAAACCCCATTGTTGGAATATTATTTGGAGTTGAGGGAGAAGTAACTGGGATGATGATGTTCATTTTAGAACAAAAATCAGCTCATAACCTTGTTAATATGTTAATGGGAAGAGAAATAAGTACATTTGAAGAATTTAGCGATATGGATCTATCTGCACTTAATGAAATCGGTAATATAATTGCAGGTGCATATCTTTCATCTTTATCTTCGCTAACAAATCTTAAAATCATTGCTTCAGTTCCACATATGGCGATAGATATGGCAGGCGCAATATTAAGTGTTCCTGCAATTGAATTTGGTAAAGTAGGTGACAAAGCGTTACTGATACAAACAGGTTTTGGAGGGGAACTTGAGCGAGTTTTCGGCTTCTTTATATTAATACCTGATTTGGCGTCATATACTACGATTCTAAAAAGTATTGGAATGATGTAATAATGGCATTGATAAAAGTAGGTATGGCAGACCTTAATTCTTGCAAAGCTCCAAATGCCCTAACAACGCTCGGTTTAGGGTCTTGTATTGGAATCGTATTATATGATCCAAAAACTAAAGTTAGTGGACTTGCACATATTATGTTGCCAGACAGCACTCAAATTAAAAATAATAAAAATGTTGCTAAGTTTGCAGATACTGCAGTTGAAAAGCTTATTAATGATATGGAAAAACTTGGTGCTAATAAGAGAAGACTAGTATCAAAAATTGCTGGTGGTGCTCAAATGTTTTCATTTGGAAGTACTAATGACTTAATGCGAATAGGTGAAAGAAATGCTATTGCTTCAAGAAAAAAGCTTAAAGAATTAGGTATACCCTTACTTGCAGAAGATTGTGGTAAAAATTATGGAAGAACTATTGAATTTAATTCAGAGACTGGTATATTGCAAATAAAGACAATAGGTAAAGATTTAAAATATATATAGGTGGTATGATTATGCATATAAGAAATATCAATACGATTCTAATGTTAACTGCTGGAATTATAGTAGGCTTATATAGCTTGATTACAAAATACTCATTAGAACGTACTGCATATACCTTGATTATCGTATTGGTCGTTTTTTTTGTAATCGGTTCAGTTCTTCAAGGAGTACTTAATAGAGTGTTGCAAAATGCTGAGAATGTACAACAGGAAACTATCAAAAAAGAGCTTGATGAAACTGTTAAGAACCTAGAAGATGAAACTCCTGAATAAAAATACTAGAATATAACTTATTAAGGAGAGCTTATGGATGAAAAAAATAAGAAAAAGCTATGGGAAAAATACGAAAATACTAAAGACCCTGCTATAAAGGAACAGTTGATTATTGAGTATGCTCAGTTAGTTAAGTTTGTAGCTGGGCGATTAAGTATGTATTTAGGTAATAATGTTGAATTTGATGATTTAACAGGATATGGAGTTTTTGGCTTAATTGATGCTATTGATAAATTTGATATTTATAAGGGAATTAAATTTGAAACTTATGCATCATTAAGAATTCGTGGTGCTATATTAGATAGTATTCGTAAGATGGATTGGATACCAAGATCAGTACGTAAGAAACAAAAACAAATTGATACAGCAACGAATAAAATCGAAGCTATATATGGTATTAATACTACGGATGAATTAATAGCTGCTGAACTTGAGATTCCAATTAATGAGTATCATAAGTGGATGGACCAAACAAGCTCATTAAATATTTCTAGTTTAGAAGAATTTGTAGAACAAGGTGGGGAAGTTAAATCCGAAAGAATTCAACAAGAAAGATTTGAACAACCTGAAAGTGCTTTAGAACAAGAAGAGATGAAACAAATGTTAGTAAAAGCAATTCAAGGATTAACAGAAAAAGAACAAAGAGTAATAACTTTATATTATTATGAAGAACTAACACTTAAAGAAATTTCATTGATAATGGAAGTTTCAGAGTCACGAATTAGTCAATTACATACCAAATCGCTTCGTAAAATGAAGGGTGTCATGGGCGAATATATTGGTATTTTGAAAGCATAAATATTGGAGGGAGTTCATATGCCAGGTAATGAATATGATGGAAGCTTTAAAATCGATGAGCGTGGTGATGGATATTATTTGACAATATCTTTACCAGGTGAAGGCGGAAAGCGAGTTAACGCTGATGAAATAATTGAAGATATGGTTCGAAAAGGCGTCAGTGATTATAATATTGATGTTATTGATATTGCGGTAAAATCTCTTGAAAATAATAATATTGTTAAAATTGCCGATAAATATATTGATAATAAGTTTTCAGGCGAACAACAGTACAAAATAGAAGTCTCTGAAGATCGAATGAAAGCTGATATAACTTTCTATTCGGTAGAAGGTGATACTCAATATGAAGTAAACATAGATACAATCAAAGAAGAATTAAATTCTAGAAATGTAATATTTGGAATTGATATAAAGTTACTTGAACAGATTTCTAAAAAAAGAGATTTTAACGAACCTTATAGAATTGCTAAAGGACAAGCGGCGATTGACCCGATTAAGGGTTCTGTTGAATATAAGTTCAAAACATCTAAAGATTTTAAACCTGAAGTCGATGAACAGGGAAATGTTAACTTTCGCAAGTTAAGTGTTATCAGTAATGTAAAAGAAGGAGAATTACTTGCTGTCTTGAAACAAACGACTGCTGGTCAAGCGGGAACGAACATTAGTGGTGTTGAACTAGCTTCTAAAAAGGGGAAACCTGTTCGAATCAGATATGGCAAAAACACAAAGCCAAGTTTAGATAAGACAGAACTTTTTGCTGATAAAAGCGGACTAGTTAGAATCATTGACGGTAAGATTATAGTAAATAACGTATATGAAATTCCTAATAATGTAGGTACTTCAACAGGGGATATTGACTTTGATGGTTCAGTTATTGTACACGGCAATATTATTACCGGATTTAGTGTTAAAGCTAAAGGGGATATAGAAGTTATGGGTGTCGTAGAAGGCGCATCAGTTATTGCAAGAGGAGATATTGTCCTTCATAGTGGTATTCAAGGAATGGGAAAAAGTCATATTGAAGCTGGTGGAAATATACAGACTAAGTTTATTGAACAAGCTAATGTGGTATGTGGTGGTGATATTCATAGTGAAGCAATTCTACATAGTGAAGTTTCATGTAAAGGAGATATTACGGTAGAAGGAAAAAAAGGTATGATATCAGGTGGTACTGTTAGAGCCGGTAGTAGTGTTAGTAGTCGTATACTAGGTTCACATATGGGAACTGCTACTGAAGTTGAAGTAGGAATTGATCCGATTGTTTTAGAAGAATATAATAAATTACGAAAAGGTTTACCAAAAATCATAGAAGAAGCTGATAAACTTGAAAAAGTAATTTTGCTCTTAAATAAACGTAAAGAATTAGAAGGTGATTTAGCACCTGAAAAAGCAGAAATGTATAAATCGGCCATAAGAAACAAGGTGGTTCTAGCTAATAAAATTTCGGTGGATCAAAAAAGAGTTAAGGAATTACAAGATGAAGTCGATAATCGCCATGCAGGAACTGTAAAAGTATTAGGATCAATCTATCCAGGTGTTAAGATTGGAATAGGAAATATATATCACTTTGTTAGAGATGAGATTAAATTTGTTGAATTTTATAAAAATGGTGCAGATATTAAAATGACTGCATTATAGGTTAAAAATCCAAGGAGGGATTTATATGCCAATTAGACCACTTGACATGCAGGTTATGGTTCCAAAACTTCAAAATGTAGCTCAGATGAAACACACTGAAAATCAAAGAGCAGGAGTTAACCATAGTAACATGGCAGCTACAACTAACAAACAAAATACTCATAATCAACAATCTGTTATGCAATCTCACAAGGATCAGGAAATGGACCATCAGACAGATGCAAAAGATGAAGGAAAAAATAAGTATGCGTATAAACGTCCTACAGGAAAGAAAAAGGAAGAAAAAGAATCACTTAAAGAAGGTAGTTACAATAAGATAGATATAAAAGTATAGAGCAATAACGGTTTAGGAGTTTATTATGACTATGTATGATGGTGTAATACTCACATTTATTTTGGTTGGTATAATCATAATTATTGTGAGTTTTGTTTTAACTAAATATGAAAGATTTATTATAGAAGAAGAGAACAAGAAATTAGAAAAGCGTCAAGATGATCAGATTGACTATGATGAAGTTCGTAATAAAATATTAGAACTTAATGAGTACGGTGAATATCTTAAGGCTGAACTTGATAAAAAACATAAGGAATTGTTATTTCTATACCAAATGATTATTGAAAAACAAAAAGAAATACAGATTGATAAATTAGAACAACAAGTGGGTATATCAAATGCCGATAATAATTATTCAAATAAAAAAACATATAAAGATGAAATAGCAAAGAATGAAGTTAAATCTCGAAAAATAAATTACAATAAAGAGATACTAGACATGTCTTTAGCTGGATATAGTTCAGAAGAAGTTGCTAGAAAATTAAAAATTGGTAAAGGACAAGTTGAATTGGTACTTAATTTATACAAGTAAAAGGAATGTTGATATGAATAATAAGAAAATATATATTTTAAGAGGAATTGGAATTGGATTTATACTTGCATCTATTGTTTTTTTTATGTTACAAAATACCTTGGTCGAGGAGACTACTATTGAACTTACAAAAGATGAGTTGATTGAACAAGCGTATGAACTTGGTATGGTGGAAATTGGTAGAATTGATGAAGTGTATTTGACAGAGGATGAGGTTATTGCAAAAGCTAAGGAACTTGGCATGGAATTCAAATAATTAAATGATAGATAGTTAGCACTAAATCAACTGTTGTAAAAC
>JAOZKH010000001.1:55128-95900 GCA_029935405.1 Vallitaleaceae bacterium
ATCAACTGTTGTAAAACTCTAGATTCTGTGGTATACTGTCAATCGGGTAAAAAGCACGTATAATGATTTTTAGCAAGGTGCCAACTAAGTTGGTTGCTAAGATGTTGATTTGTACGGAAGAAGTTAACCAATGGAGGTAAGAAAATGAGCGTTATATCAATGAAACAATTACTTGAAGCAGGTGTACATTTTGGACACCAAACAAGAAGATGGAACCCTAAAATGGCTGAGTACATATATACTGAGCGTAATGGAATCTACATCATCGACTTACAAAAGACTACTAAATTAATCGATAAAGCTTATGATGTAATCAAAGATGTTGTAGCTGAAGGTGGTAAAGTATTGTTTGTAGGGACTAAGAAACAAGCGCAAGAATCTATTCGTAAAGAAGCTGAGCGTTGTGGTATGTTCTACGTTAATAACAGATGGTTAGGTGGAATGCTTACAAATTACAAAACTATTCAATCAAGAATCAATAGACTTAAAGAATTAGAAAAAATGGAAGAAAATGGTACATTTGATGTACTTCCTAAAAAAGAAGTAATAGGACTTCATCACGAAATGGCTAAACTTGAGAGAAACTTAGGTGGTATTAAAGATATGAACGGTACTCCTGATGTAATATTTATTGTAGATCCTAGAAATGAAAGAATTGCTATTCAAGAAGCACATATATTAGGAATTCCATTAGTAGGAATCGTTGATACTAATTGTGATCCTGAAGAAATAGATTATGTGATTCCTGGTAACGATGATGCAATCAGAGCTGTAAAGCTAATTACAGGTAAAATGGCTGATGCAGTAATTGAAGCTAATCAAGGCGCATCTATGGATGCTGGCGAGGAAGCTACAGCTGAGTAGTAATAGGTCTAGTTTAAATACGTGGAGGTATTAAAAAATGGCAGTTAATGCAAGTATGGTAAAAGAGTTAAGACAAAGAACAGGCGCTGGTATGCTTGATTGTAAGAAAGTATTAACAGAAACTGATGGAAATATTGATAAATCTATTGAATTATTAAGAGAAAAAGGTTTAGCTAAAGCTGCTAAAAAGGCACATCGTATTGCAGCTGAAGGTATTGCAGCTGCTACAGCAACAGAAGATAATAAAACTGCAGTAGTTGTTGAAGTTAACTCGGAAACGGACTTTGTTGCTAAAAACGAAAAATTTAGAAATTATGTTTCAGCAATTGCTAATCAAGCATTAGTAAGTGAGTCGGCTGACATTGAAGCATTTTTAGCAGAAAAATATATCGAAGACGAAACAAAGACAGTTCAAGATTCATTGAACGAGCAAATCGCCGTAATAGGAGAAAAATTAAGTATTCGTCGTTTCAAAAAAATCGTTGCAGAAAATGGAGCTATTGCTTCATATGTACACGGTGGTGGAAAAATTGGAGTTCTTATTGAAGCTGAAACAGAAATTGTAAATGATGATGTAATGGAAGCACTTAAAAATATTGCAATGCAAATTGCAGCTCTTCCACCTGTATATTTATCAAGAACAGAAGTAGATAAAAGCTACATTGATTCAGAAACAGCAATTCTTAAACAACAAGCAATGAATGAAAATCCTGAAAAGCCAGAGAGTATTATCGAGAAAATGATCATCGGTCGTTTAAATAAACAACTTAAGGAAGTTTGTCTTCTTGATCAAACATATGTTAAAGACAGTGACTTAACTGTTCAAAAATATGTTGATAGTATTTCAAAGGCTGTTGGGACATCTATCACTCTTAAATCATATGTTCGTTTTGAAACAGGCGAAGGTATTGAAAAAAAAGAAGAAAACTTTGCAGAAGAAGTTGCAAAGCAAATGCAATCATAATGAATTTGTAAAGAGTAAAAAAAGGGAAGCACTTTTGTGTTTCTCTTTTCTTTTAGAGTAAAAGAGATAGTTAAGGTATCAAAACTTAGTTATAACACCTTAACTATAGAGTTTAATATATTAAATTTTATGTTGTTTTAGTGGTAATTCATGCAAACTTATGATAAATTAATAGTTAGAGGTGTTAATATGGGAAAATACAAAAAGATATTGTTAAAGCTAAGTGGAGAAGCTCTTGCAGGTGATAATGTAAAAGGATTTTCAGAATCAACAGTACTTGAAGTTGCAAGGCAAGTGAAAGTATTAATTGAAGAAGGTATTCAAGTGGGTATTGTCATTGGCGGCGGTAATTTTTGGAGGGGGCGTTCTAGTGCATCAATGGATAGGACAAAAGCTGATGAAATAGGTATGTTAGCAACTGTAATGAATTGTTTGTATACAGCTGAAATATTTAGAACAGTAGGAATCATTACTAAAGTTATGACACCATTTAATGTTGGCATGATGACTACGGTTTTTAGTAAAGATGAATGTATGCTCAGACAAGAAACAGGAGAAGTGGTTTTCTTTGCTGGAGGAACAGGCCACCCATACTTTTCAACTGATACAGCTGCAGCATTAAGAGCTATTGAAACAGAATGTGATATTATTCTATTGGCTAAAAATATTGATGGAGTTTATGACTCAGACCCAAATATTAATAAAGATGCTGTAAAGTTTGACAAAATATCTTTGAAAAAAGTAATTGATAAAGATTTAAAGGTAATGGATTTAACAGCTGCTATTATGTGCTTAGAACAAAAAGTATGTATGAGTGTGTTTTATCTAAATGATAAAAATAGTATTATTAATGCCGCAGAAGATAAAACTAATGGCACGTTGGTATATGTTTAAAAAAATGAATTTTAATAAATAGGAGGTACAATACAATGAAAGCTGAATTAAATAATTATAAAGGTAAAATGGAAAAAACGATGCATGTATTAGAAGATGATTACAACTCAATTAGAGCAGGTCGTGCAAATCCTCATATACTAGATCATGTAGTAGTTGACTATTATGGTCAACCAACCCCTTTATCACAAGTTGGAAATGTAGCAGTACCGGAAGCTAGGTTAATTCAAATTACTCCATGGGACAAAACTATGTTAAAGGAAATTGAAAAGGCATTAAATATGTCAGACATTGGTATTCATCCTCAAAATGATGGTATTTGTATACGATTGTCATTTCCGGATTTAACAGAAGAAAGACGTAAAGAGTTAACCAAAGAGGTTAAGAAAAAAGGCGAAGACGCAAAAGTGGCTATTCGTAATATTAGAAGAGATGCGAATGAACACTTTAAAAAAGCTGAAAAGTCACATGATATAACTGAAGATGATCTTAAAGATTTTGAAGATGAAATTCAGAAGTTAACAGATGATTTTATAAAAAATATTGATAAACATGTAGAGAATAAAAACAAAGAAATACTTACTGTATAAAACTATTTGTATAAGGTCCCTGAGTATGCAGGGACCTTAATATTTTAATCTGGAGGTTAAGATGGTACCAAAGCATATAGCATTAATTATGGATGGAAATGGAAGATGGGCTAAAGCCAAAGGAAAACCAAGAACTTTTGGACATAAAAAAGGTAGTGAAACTCTTAAGCAAATTTGCAAAGATGCTTATAATCTTGGAGTTGAATATATAACAGTATATGCATTTTCAACTGAAAATTGGAAAAGATCTACAGAAGAAGTTTCGTTTTTAATGAATCTTTTAAGATCTTACCTTAAAGAAAGTATAAAAAATGCAACTGAAAATAATATGCGAGTACGTGTAATCGGTGACAGAGAAGATTTAGCAGAAGATATTAAAGAAGCCATTATCAAAATGGAAGAAGCAACTAAAGATTTTACTGGACTTAATCTTACAATCGCTTTAAATTATGGTGGTAGAGATGAAATTCTCAGGGGAATTAAGAAACAAATGAATATACTTATAAAGGAAGTAACTATAGAATCATCAGATGAAACCGCAGATAATCAACTTACACAGTTGTTAAATAAAATAAATAATATAAATGAAAAAGATTTTACATTATACTTAGATACAAAGGGTATTCCTGACCCGGATTTGATGATTAGAACTAGTGGAGAACTTAGAACTAGTAACTTTTTGCCATGGCAATTAGCATATACAGAGTTTTACTTTACTAATTGTCATTGGCCTGACTTTAATCGTAGTGAACTTGAAAAAGCAATAGAATATTATAATCAAAGAGATAGAAGATTTGGAGGTGCTAAGTAATGAAAATTAGAGTTATTTCAGCAATTATTGCATTACCGGTTTTTATTATACCAATAATTATTGGGGGACCTATATTCTATGGATTGATTATCATTGCCACAGGCATTGGTTTATATGAATTTGACAAAGCTTTTAAAATTAATAATAGAGTCATCTATATGTTACAATTACTTGCTTCCATAGTATTATTTGGATTGATTTGGATTGAAAAATATGAGTTTTTCCTTAGTGTTGGAGCATTACTATTTATTCTACTGTTTATTTATTACGTTATAAAATATCCAAAAATTGAACTTAATAGTATATTCTATGCAGTAATAGGATTCTATTATTTGCCTGTTATGTTAAGCTATGTGATTCTTGTTCGGCAAAATGGGGAAATAGGAAATATATTTGTATGGTTAATTGTTATTATATCGTTTGGAAGTGATACATTTGCATACCTTGTAGGTAAAAACTTTGGCAAACACAAATTAGCTAAAGTACTTAGCCCAAAGAAAACTGTGGAAGGTGCTATTGGTGGTGTGTTAGGTGGGGCAATTTTATCCTTACTATACGCAGTGTATGTTAATGCTTTTTCAATGAATCTAGAACTGAGTCATTATATAGGGATCGGTATTATGGGAGCTATAGGTTCGGTATTTAGCCAATTCGGAGACATTTCAGCTTCTGCAATGAAACGCGCCACAGGAGTAAAAGATTTCGGAAAAATCATGCCAGGACATGGAGGAATATTAGATCGTATTGATTCAATACTTTTTGTTGCACCATTTGTTTATTTTGGATTGATGATTATTCTATAGTAAATAGTGTCAGATTTGACACTACCAAAATTATATAAGAAGGAAATATATGAAAAAAATAGGAATTTTAGGTTCAACAGGTTCTATAGGATCGCAGACGTTAGAAATAATAGATTTACATGATGAATTAGAAGTTGTTGCTATTACGGCTAATAAAAGTGTGGATAAAGTTTTCGAGCAATGTCTTAAATATAAACCAGAATTAGTAGCAATGATGGATGAACAATCAGCTATAGAATTAGCTTTAAAACTTCAAGAGATAGAGGTTAAAGATAAAAAGATTGAAAATATAAAAGTATTAGGCGGTATGGAAGGTTTGATTGCAGTTGCAGTTTACGAACCTATTGATGTTTTAGTAACTGCCGTAGTAGGTATGATTGGACTAATTCCAACAGTGGAAGCTATTAAAGCGAAAAAAACTATTGCTCTAGCTAATAAAGAAACTTTGGTGACAGCTGGTGAAATTATAATGCCAATGGCTAAAGAATATGGCGTCAAAATTCTTCCTGTTGATAGCGAACATTCAGCGATTTATCAATCTTTAGTAGGCCAATCCTTGGATAAGATAGAAAAAGTTGTTTTAACAGCTTCTGGGGGCCCTTTTAGGGGTAAAACTAATAAAGAACTAAGAGAAGTGAAACTAGAAGATGCACTTAAACATCCAAATTGGGAAATGGGTGCTAAGATTACAATTGATTCCTCGACGCTAATGAATAAGGGATTAGAAGTAATTGAAGCAAAATGGTTGTTTGATGTAACAACTGAACAAATAGATGTAGTTGTACATCCAGAGAGCATATTACACTCAATGGTAATGTATATTGATGGTTCGTGTATAGGGCAAATGGGACTTCCGGATATGAAATTGCCAATACAATACGCCCTTTTTGAAGGTGAAAGAAAGAATATGCCTTATGAACGTTTAAATTTGTCTCAAATTGGATCTTTAACTTTTGAAGAACCTAATAGAAAAACATTTAAATGTTTAGACCTAGCATTTAAGTCAATTAAGATAGGCAAAGAAATACCAACAGTTCTAAATGCAGCTAATGAAAAGGCGGTTGAACTATTTTTAGAGAAAAAAATAAAGTATTTGGATATTCCAAAAATTATTGAAAATGCCATAAATACTTATGTAAAAACTAAGTATAATAAAGAAAAAAAATTAACAATTGATATGATTTTAGAGACAGAAAAGTGGGCTCACAACTTTGTTGTTGAATCTATAATATAGGCGAAAAGGTGGTAACAAATAATGAGTATTATTGTAGCGTTATTAGTATTTAGTTTTATAGTTTTCATACATGAATTAGGACATTTTTATTTTGCAAGAAAAGGAGACATTGCTGTTGAGGAATTTGCTATCGGCATGGGTCCGAAATTATTTGGATTTAAAAGAAAAGGCACTTTGTGGACCATTAGATTATTACCGATTGGTGGGTTTTGTCGTATGCTTGGAGAAGATGGAGAAGATGAATCCGAAAAAAAAGACACAATAATTGAAAATGAAGATACAATAAATGAAAACAAAGAACTGATAATAGATAATGGAATAGACAGTGATATAAATCATGACAATGAATCAGTTAAAGATAAAAAAAATACTTTACAAGGTGGAGCATTTTATGAAAAATCAGTTTGGATAAGGATTCAAGCAGTCTTTGGAGGCCCTTTATTTAATTTTATTCTCGCACTTATCTTTTCGTTTATTTTAATAGGATTATCAGTTATTTCAGTAAATGTTGTTTCTGTAGTTGGAGAGGAAACTCCAGCAAAAGAAGCGGGAATTATGGTTGGGGATAAACTAATATCTATTGATGGGCATAGATTATTAAGACCAAGGGAAGCTTCAATATATATTAATGTGCCAGAAGGTGATGCTCTTGATGTTGTTGTTAGAAGAACATTAGAAGATGGAAATACTATAGATATTGAATATGTAATTACACCAATGGTGATAGAAACTGATCCAAATGTCCCACCTGAAGAAAGTGCTAATTATTATATGATTGGGATTGGATATGAACAAACTGAAAAAACGTTTTTTTCAATTATTAAGTATGGTGTTCTTGAAACATTATCATGGATAAAAGTGGTGTTTTATTCCTTAGGTTTATTGATTACAGGACAGGTTCCGCCTTCTTCCTTATCTGGACCAGTAGGTCTTGTAACAACAATTGGGTCTGATTATGAGAGAAGTTTGACAGAAGGATTTAAAGTAGTAGTAGCTAGCTTGAGTTTTTGGGTAGTATTAATAAGTGCTAACTTAGGTATAATGAATTTATTACCGATTCCTGCACTTGACGGTGGAAGACTTGTATTTTTACTATTAGAGGCAGTTTTTAAAAAGCCAATTGCACCTGAAAAAGAAGGATTTATTCACTTTGTTGGGTTTGCGTTGTTAATGGTATTAATGGTGTTTATAATGTATAATGATATATTACGTGTTCTAGGTTTAGGATAAAAAAAGCTGGTTTATAAGGGGAAAAATATGTTTGTAAGAGCAGAGACTAGAAGAATTCAGATTGGTGATGTGTTTATTGGCAATAATGAACCGATTAAAATACAAAGCATGACAAATACTAAAACTGAAAATGTTGATGCTACAGTTGCTCAAATATTAAAACTAGAACAAGCAGGCTGTGATATTGTCAGAGTAGCAATACCTAATATAGAAGCTGCTAGAGCAATTAGTGAAATAAAAAAGTCAATACATATTCCTTTGGTAGCTGATATTCACTTTGATTATAAACTAGCTCTTGAATCTATAGCTAGAGGAATTGATAAGATAAGACTAAATCCAGGAAACATTGGTGATGATAAGAGGGTAAAAGAAGTTGTGCTTGCATGCAAAGCCCGTAATATACCTATTAGAATAGGTGTTAATGGTGGTTCATTAGAAAAACATATACTTGAAAAATATGGGCATCCTACACCAGAAGCTTTAGTTGAAAGTGCAATGTATCATGTTAATATTCTAGAAAACTTAGGGTTTTATAATATTATAATATCACTAAAATCATCAGATATTCAAACAACAGTGAAAGCGTACAAGTTAATGGCTGAGATTAAAAACTATCCATTACACCTTGGAATAACAGAGGCAGGGACATTAGAAACTGGTACTATTAAATCTTCTGTTGGCCTTGGAATTATGCTTAATATGGGAATTGGGGATACACTAAGAGTTTCTCTTACAAGCGATGTAGTTGATGAAGTAAGAGTGGCTAAGAAAATTCTTCAATCTTTAGATTTATATGATAAAAATATTCAAATTGTATCTTGCCCAACTTGTGGGAGAACTTCCATAGATTTAATTGCAATTGCTAAAGAAGTTGAACAAAAAACAACACATATTAAATATCCTTTTAAAATTGCGGTTATGGGATGTGCTGTTAATGGTCCTGGAGAAGCAAGAGAGGCTGACTTAGGTATTGCAGGTGGCAATGGTGTAGGATTGATCTTTAAAAAAGGTAAAATTATTCGCAAGGTAAAGGAAGAAGAATTGGTTGAAGCTATACTAAGTGAGTTAAACGACATGGTGGTGGAACATGAGAAAAAATCTATTTGATGTATTTGAAGGATTAAATTTAGAGCCTGGTGTACATGAAAATTTTAAAGATGCCCAGGTTATAGCGATTATTATGAATAAACAGCAAGGTGTAGTTAGTATACAACTTGCTTTAAAAACAATTATACATCCCAAATTTATTGAGGCGTTAGAGCAAGCTATCTACGCCTTTTTAGGTTATCCAAGTAATATGAAAATTCAAATTAATGATATATATGAATTAACCTTTAGTTTGGCCTTTAAAGATTTATACACTTTATATGAAGAATCTTTGATGTATATTATTAAGAAGTTTAATCCAATATGTTTTGCTACATTAAAAGCAGGTTTTATTAATGCGAAGGATGATTATATTGTTTACCAAGTTCAAGTAGCAGGATATGACTATTTAGAAGGTTACAAAATAGATGAATTTATAACCAGTATTTTTAAAGAGAAATTTGGTCTAACTATTGAAGTTGAGATTATGAAAGACGACGATGATAATAAGGTATATAATGAGTTTCTTAGAAACAGAGATTTAGAACAGAAAAATCTATTAAAAAAATATGCACGAGCTTATAAAACCACAGAAAAAGTGACTGTGAAAGAAGAAGAAATTACAAAAGAAACCTATAAAAACCTTATTTATGGTAAAAAACCGGTTGTTGGAGATATAACAAAATTGAGAAATTTTGATGAAGATACAACTCATGCTAATGTAGATGTCGAAATTATATCAAAACCAGATGATAGACAGCTTCGAGGTGGAAAATGGATACTAAAATTTGATATTACTGATTATACGGATTCAATTACTTGCAAAATGTTTGTTGAAGATGAAGATAAAAAGAAAATTTTAGAAAAAATCAAAAAAGGAACTACTGTAAGAATTCGAGGTTTATATAAATACGATGATTATGATAAAGCAAGAGTATGTATGGTTAATTCAGTAGAGATAATTGATGTTGACCTTCGTACAAAGCGTAGAGATTTAGCTAAAGAAAAAAGAGTTGAACTTCATTTGCACACTCAAATGAGCGATATGGATGGAATGATGAGTGTTGAAAGTGCTGTTTCACAAGCCATCAAGTGGGGGCATAAAGCGATTGCAATAACAGACCATGGTGTTGTACAAGCATATCCTAAAGCTTTTCATGCAGCTCGTGATAAAGAAATTAAAATAATATATGGTGTTGAAGCGTATATTGTTGATGATGAAAAGCCTAGTGTACATTTTTCCAAAGGTCAAACTTTCAAAGATTCCTTTATAGTATTCGACATAGAAACAACAGGTTTAAGAGCACATAAAGATAAGATAACAGAGATAGGTGCAGTAAAAATTATTAACGGTAAAGTGGTAGATAGATTTTCTGAATTTGTCAACCCAGGTGTAGTTATTCCACAAAAAATTCAAAAATTGACAGATATTACTAATGAAATGGTTAAAGAGTCACCTCCGTTTTCTGTTGTATTACCAAAATTTTTAGCATTTTGTGGTGATGGCGTACTTGTAGCTCAAAATGCAGATTTTGATATGAGTTTTATATGTAGAGCATGTGAAGTGCAAAATATTGAGTATGATTTTACATATATGGACACATTAGAAATTACAAGGCGATTGCTATTGAATCTCAAAAACTACAAATTAAAAACTATTGCAGAAGCTTTTGATATTAGAATAGTTAAACAACACAGAGCTGTTTACGATGCAGAAGCAACAGCTAGAATTTTATTGAAAATTTTTATATTATTAGAATCAAAAGGAATTGATTCACTAGATAAGTTAAGTGAATGGGAGAAAAACAATCCTGCAAACTTTAAAAAGTTACGATCTACTCATGCTATATTATTGTGTCAAAACAGAGAAGGACTTAGAAATATGTATAAATTAATATCTAAGTCTCATATTGAAACGTTTTTCAAACGACCAAGAATTCTTAAATCTGTGTTCAAAAAGTATAGAGAGGGTATTATCGTTGGTTCGGCTTGTGAAGCGTCAGACTTATATCCTCTTATACTTGAAGGTAGGAATACTGAAGTGATACAAAGAGCTGTTGATTATTATGATTATCTAGAGATTCAACCTACGGGTAATAATGAGTTTATGTTGGCAAAAGAAAAGATAGATTCATTAAAGGAAATTGAAGAAGTAAATAAAAGTATTGTAGAACTTGCTGAAATAAATAATAAACTTGTTGTAGCTACTTGTGATGTTCATTTTCTTAACCCTGAAGATGAAGTGTATCGAAGAATACTTATGGCGGGTAAAGGATTTAAAGACGCAGATAATCAAGCACCACTTTATTATAGAACTACTTTTGAAATGATGGAAGAGTTTGAATATCTTGGAGAAGAAAAAGCTTATGAAGTTGTTATTACAAATACTAATAAGATTAACGATATGATTGAATATATTGAACCTGTTGAACGAGACAAGTATCCACCAGTAATTGAAGGGTCAGAAGATGAACTTAGAGATATGTGTTATCTAAAAGCTAAAGAAATATATGGCGAAGAGCTTCCTTATATTGTAGAAGAACGTTTAAGTCGCGAATTGAAATCAATTATTGGAAATGGTTTTGCAGTAATGTATATTATCGCACAAAAGTTAGTAAAAAAATCAAATGATGAAGGTTATTTAGTTGGTTCAAGAGGGTCAGTAGGATCATCATTTGCAGCAACTATGGCAGGAATAACAGAGGTGAACCCGCTATCACCACATTATATCTGCGGAAAATGTAAATATAGTGATTTTGAATCAAAGGAAGTTAAAAAATACACAGGAAGTTCAGGATTTGATATGCCTGATATGAATTGTCCAGAATGTGGAGAAGAACTTATCAAAGAAGGGCATGACATTCCATTTGAAACATTTCTTGGATTTGAAGGTGACAAAGAGCCTGATATTGATTTGAATTTTTCAGGAGATTATCAGGCAGTAGCACATAAATATACAGAGGAACTCTTTGGTGAAGGTCATGTGTTTAGAGCTGGAACTATAGGAACTCTAGCGGAAAAAACAGCATATGGGTTTGTTAAAAACTATTTTGAAGAACGTGAAATAATTGTAAAGGAAGCAGAAATCAACAGGATTATACAAGGATGCATTGGAGTAAGACGTACATCAGGACAACATCCAGGTGGAATTATTGTAGTGCCAAAAGATCAAGAAATATATACATTTACACCGATTCAAAAACCAGCTAATGATCAAAAAACTGATGTTATTACCACACATTTTGACTACCATTCAATTGACCACAACTTATTAAAGTTAGATATACTTGGACATGATGATCCAACCATTATTAAGTTTTTAGAAGATTTAACAGGAATTAACGCACTAGAAATTCCTCTAGATGAACCTAAGGTTATGTCATTATTTAGGGGGATTGAAGCACTTAATGTTAAAAGCGAGGATATTGGAGGAATTACACTTGGATCTTTAGGAGTTCCTGAGTTTGGGACAGAATTTGTTATGCAGATGCTAATTGAAACAAAACCAAAAACTTTTTCTGATCTCATAAGAATATCAGGTCTCTCTCATGGGACAGATGTTTGGACTAATAATGCACAAACACTTGTTAATGAAGGTAAAGCGACCATTTCAACAGTTATTTCTACTCGTGATGATATTATGACTTATCTTATTAATATAGGTATGGATAAAGGATTGTCTTTTACTATTATGGAAGCAGTTAGAAAAGGTAAGGGACTAAAGGAAGAGTGGGAAGTTGAAATGCGAAAAGTAGCTGTACCGGAATGGTATATTTGGTCTTGTAAACAGATTAAATATATGTTTCCTAAAGCACATGCAGCAGCTTATGTTATGATGGCTTATAGAATTGCCTATTTTAAGGTTTATTACCCTAAAGAGTATTATACTGCC
Organism: Vallitaleaceae bacterium; assembly: GCA_029935405.1. Lineage (GTDB taxonomy): Bacteria > Bacillota > Clostridia > Lachnospirales > Vallitaleaceae > UBA1351. The sequence continues at coordinate 67,497 of JAOZKH010000001.1, forward strand.
TTTTTTTCAATCAGAGCATCAAATTTTGATTATATTATTATGTGTAAAGGGAAGAACGTATTAGATAATCATATTAAAGATTATAAAAATAGATTTAACGAGTTAACTAAAAAAGAAAAAGATATGATTAAAGATATGAGAATTGTTCAAGAGATGTATGCAAGAAGTTATGACTTTATGCCAATAAATATTTACAAAGTTGATGTAAAATATTTTCAAATTATAGATGACAAAATAATGCCTTCATTAAAGTCCATTAATGGTATGGGAGAAAAAGCTGCAATAAATATTATTGAGGCAAGAAAAGATGGTGAATTTATTTCTCTTGAAGATTTTAGAAAAAGGACTAAAATAGGAAAAACAATGATTGAAACGTTGAAAGAACATGGTATACTAGCTGGTTTGCCTGATACTAATCAGGTAAGTTTGTTTTAAAATAACTTGAAAATGACATTTATTATACAAAGTTATATATATATTTATTATAAAAATAAAGGAAATTATTTATATAAGTGGTATATATATAATGTATGGGTTTTGTTGGTATGACATAAAAAGGAGATGACTTATGAACTTACGTGAGATTCAAGAAGCTCGTGAATGTAGTGATTTGAGCCCTTATGCATCTTTAAGCAAAAACAGTAAGGGTAGAGAAATAAGTGAAGAATCTTGTGATATGCGTAGTGAATATCAACGTGATAGAGATCGTATATTGCATTCAAAAGCATTTAGACGACTCAAACATAAGACGCAAGTATTCATTTCACCTGAAGGAGACCATTATAGGACTCGATTAACACATACTCTTGAAGTAGCACAAATTGGAAGAAGTATTGCTAGAGCACTTAAGCTTAACGAAGATTTAGTTGAAGCAATTGCCCTAGGACATGACCTTGGTCATACACCTTTTGGACATGCAGGAGAACATGCGCTTAACGAAGTATGTGAACTTGGATTTAAACATTATATGCAAAGTTTACGTGTAGTAGAAAAACTTGAGCGAAAAGGTCAGGGACTTAATTTAACTTGGGAAGTTAGGGATGGAATTTTAAATCACCCAACAAAAGGAAAACCAGCTACTCTTGAAGGCAAGATTGTTAGACTTTCTGATAAAATTGCATATATTAATCATGATATTGATGATGCAATAAGGGGGCATATTCTTAAAGAAGAAGATTTGCCTAAAGAGCACTGTGCAGTGTTAGGAAAAAATACGAGAGAAAGACTTAATAATATGATTCATGATATTGTCATAAATAGCCAAGATAAAAATGATATTATTATGAGTTCACATATGGAAATATCAATGAAACAAATGAGAAATTTCATGTTTCAGAATGTATATATTGATTCAAGAGCTAAGGAACATGAAGAGAAAGCTATGAATTTATTGACACAGTTATATCTATATTTTGATAAACATCAATATCTGTTGCCGCCTGAATATTTAACAATGATTGATGAAGGTGAAGAACCACATCGTATTGTCTTAGACTATATTGCGGGAATGACAGACAGATACGCTATTAGAAAGTTTATGGATTTATTTATTCCTTCTTCATGGAACGAATTCTAAATTTATGGAACAAATGTTTATTATATATAATAGAGGTAAATACAAGTAATAAATTATGAATGCAAGTAATAAATTATGAATACAAGTAATAAATTATGAATGCATATAATAAATTTTGAATGCATGTAATAAATTCTAAATGTGTAATTGAAGGATAGGAGCAAACATGTATTATCCAGACGAAATAATTGAAGAAGTTCGGCTAAATAGTGATGTTGTAGATATTATAGGCTCTTATGTTCATATTACCAGAAAAGGTGGTTCACATTTTGGACTTTGTCCATTTCATCATGAAAAGACACCCTCTTTTTCAGTAAGTAAAGATAAACAAATGTATTATTGCTTTGGCTGTGGAGCTGGAGGAAATGTTTTTAGTTTTGTCATGGCTTACGAGAACTATACATTTGTTGAAGCTGTAAAATACTTAGCAGATAAAGCGCATATTGACCTTCCGGAACCGGAAGTTAGTGCCCAGGTAAGAGCTGCTATGAATTATAAAAGCAGACTTTATGAAGTGAATAAATTAGCTGCAAGATACTTTTATATGATGCTTCGTAAGGAATATGGACAGGTGGCACTTAGATATATAGAAGGTAGAGAAATATCTAGCGATATTATGAAACAGTTTGGATTAGGTTATTCAACTCAATTTCGAGACGATTTATATAAACACTTAAAAGCAAAAGGATATAGCGATAAAGAATTATTTGATGGTGGCGTACTTCTTGAAGATAAGAGAAAACAAGGTACATATTATGATAGATTCTTTAACCGATTAATGTTTCCTATATTTGATGTGCACAGTCGAGTTATTGCATTTGGAGGAAGGGTATTAGGTGATGGACAACCTAAGTATCTTAATTCACCTGAGACACAATTATTTAATAAAAGCCGAAATTTATATGGTTTAAATATTGCAAGAAAATCAAGAGAAAAGTTTATGATTTTAGTTGAAGGTTACATGGATGTTATAGCACTGCATCAAGCAGGTTTTGATAATTCAATCGCATCCCTTGGAACAGCATTTACCGGTGGTCATGGACATTTGATAAAACGTTATGTTGATGAAATTATTATTTCATTTGATAGTGATAGTGCAGGAGTTAATGCTTCATTAAGAGCAATTCCTATATTAAAGTCAGCAGGTTTAATTGTTAGAGTATTAGTTATGAATGATGCTAAAGATCCTGATGATCTAATTAAACTAAAAGGTAGAGATAGTTACGAACAGTTGATTAAACAAGCTATGCCTAGTTTTATGTTTGAAGTGCTACAGTTAAGTAAGAGGTACGACTTAAAAGATCCAGAATACAAAACAAGATTTAGTGAAGAGGTGGCTAAGAAACTTCTTGCTATTGAAGGAAAGCTTGAACGAGATAATTATACAGAAGCAATAATTAAAGATTTTAATATGTCAAGAGAAGGACTGATGGAACTTTTAGGAAAATATGGCAAAAACATAGGAATTGTACAAAAAAAACATATAAATGCCGATTTAAATCGTGAAGAAAAGCGATTGAAACAAAGAGAAGATGCTGTTACAATAGCACAGAAAGAATTTTTGGCAATTATTGTATCACATAAACAAATATTTAATAAAGTAAACAAAATTATAACACCAGATTATTTTAATCATGAGACATTACAAAAAGTCGGATTAATTATTTATGATATGTATAAAAAAGATTTGGAAATTGAACCAACGGTTGTTATGAGTAAATTTACTCAGATTGATGATCAAAAACTTATCGCCGGTATTTTTGGTGAAGAAATAAAAATTGAAAATCAACTTCAATTAGAGAAACTTTTAAATGACACTATACGTTCCATTAAAAGTAATTACCTAGAAGCTAGACAAAAAACAGTCACTGATCCAATCGGATTAATGGAACTGATTAAAGAGAAGAAAGAACTTCTTCATCTGTATGTAAGCTTAGAAGATATTGATAGAAGGGATTGAAAAAAATGGCAGCAGAAGAAAATGTAAAGACCTTTGAAGTTAAAATTCAAGAATTGGTCAAATTAGCAAGTACAAAGAAAAATGTTCTTGAATATAAAGAAATTGAGAACCACTTTAAAGATCAGGAATTAGAACCTGAAAAGATAGAGGCTATTTATGAGTTTCTAGAAAAAAGCGGCATTGATGTTTTAGGAAAAATCGAGGAGGAAGAAGAAGAGGAAGAAAACATAAAAAAACTCGACTTATCCTTACCTGAAGGTCTTAATATTGACGATCCAGTTCGTATGTATCTTAAAGAGATTGGTAAAGTTTCGCTTCTTACAGCAGAAGAAGAAGTAAAACTTGCAAAACGTATGGAAGAAGGAGATGAAATTGCAAAACAAAGACTTGCAGAAGCAAATCTTCGACTTGTTGTAAGTATTGCAAAACGTTATGTAGGACGAGGTATGTTATTTCTTGATCTTATTCAAGAAGGTAATCTAGGCCTTATTAAAGCGGTAGAAAAATTTGACTATCGTAAAGGATATAAATTTAGCACCTATGCAACTTGGTGGATTCGTCAAGCGATTACAAGAGCAATTGCTGATCAGGCGAGAACGATTCGTATACCTGTGCATATGGTAGAAACAATCAATAAACTTATTCGTGTTTCTAGACAATTATTACAAGAATTAGGAAGGGATCCTACTCCTGAAGAAATTGGAGAAGAACTTGACATGCCAGTTGAAAAGGTAAGAGAGATTCTTAAAATTTCCCAAGAACCTGTTTCTCTTGAAACACCTATTGGGGAAGAAGAAGATTCACATTTAGGTGACTTTATACAAGATGATAATGTACCTGTACCCGCAGAAGCAGCAGCTTTTACTCTTCTTAAAGAACAGTTAGTTGAAGTGCTTGATACATTAACAGATAGAGAACAAAAAGTTTTAAGATTAAGATTTGGGCTTGATGATGGTCGTGCAAGAACTCTTGAAGAAGTTGGTAAAGAGTTTAATGTGACAAGAGAACGTATTAGACAAATTGAAGCGAAAGCACTTAGAAAATTACGTCATCCAAGTAGAAGCCGTAAGTTAAAGGACTATTTAGAATAATTTCAGATAATAACACAAAAATAGCCATGGAGAAATATCCATGGCTATATTAAAATATACTAATTACTATATTCAATATTGATATTGCAGTAAATTCGGATTTTTTAGTATAATTAAAAACAATAGGTGATAATATGGAATTGACATTAAGGTTAGAAAAAATTGCATCATATGTAGATAAAAATATGGCTGTTGCTGATATTGGAACTGATCATGGTTATATACCCATACATTTAATTATAAGCAAAATATCTACAAGAGTTATTGCGGCAGATATTAATAAAGATCCATTAAACAAAGCAAAAGCAAATGGAAAAGCTTATCATGTAGATGAATTTATTGAATATAGACTAAGTAATGGCTTAGAAAAGATTAATGCTAATGAAGTGGATTGTATCATTATTGCAGGTATGGGTGGAAAACTTATTGAAAAATTACTGATTAAAGACAAAAGTAAGTTAAAAACATTTAAAAAAATAATTTTATCGCCTCATAGGGATATTGAATCAGTGAGAGAGTTACTTAGAAAATACAAAATGATGATTACAAACGAATCAATGATTTATGAGGACGGTCATTATTATAATATTATTGTGGTAAATCCACAATTAAAATTCACAGAAAATCATTCAAAGTTTTTACAAATCACTGATAATTCTAAAAAGCTGATTAAAATCTATAATAAATATGGTAAAATATTAATTGAAGATAAAAATTTAATTCTCAAAGAGTATATAATTAAAGATGTGGCTAAAAATGAATTATTGTTAGATAAGTTAACAGATAAGAAATTAGTTTTAAGGTATAATGAAATTGAAGAAGAAATCTTGTTAGGAAAGAAGGTACTAAATTGGATCATATCCAAGTAAAAGATATTGCAAAAGTTATGGAATTATTAGCTCCTCCTAAATTAGCAGAAGATTATGATAATGTTGGATTATTAATTGGATCATATGATAAAGCTGTTAAGAATGTACTTGTTGGATTAGAACTAACAGATGCGATGTTAGAGGAAGCTATTAAGATTGATTGCCATATGATTATTGTTCATCATCCACTTATTTTTAAACCGATAATGTCAATTGTTGATAATGAGCCTATTAGTAATAGAATTATGCAGCTTATTAAGCATGATATATCACTGTATGTGTCTCATACTAATTTAGATAAAACAATTGGAGGTTTAAATGATTATGTGGCAAGACGCCTAGATATTCAGGTGACTAATATAATTAATGGAGAGTTAATTCCAAATATTCGTATAGGAAATATTGAAAAACAGAGACTAATTGACTTTATAAAAACTATTAAAGTAACTTTGGATTTAGAGTATATTAATTTTTGTGGAGATAATAATAAATTAATTTCTAAAGTTGGAATTTGTACTGGTAGCGGAATGAATTTTTATGGTGAAGCGATTAAAGCAGGCGTTGATGTGTTTATAACAGGAGATATGAAATATCATGATGCTGTATATGCAAATGATATGAGAACTCCAATTATAGATGTAACACATTTTGGAAGTGAAGTGGTTGTATCTGAATTGTTTTATGATATTCTTAAGAGGGTGTTTATAGACAAAATCAATATTCATATGACTAAAGCATATAAAAGTCCTATAAAAACTATTTAACGGAGGTTGTATATGGAATTAAAAATCAGATTAATACATAATGATGAAACAGTGGTTGTAGAGAAAGGCACGAAGTTAATACAACTTGCTAAAAAGTTTCAAGAGGATTTTAAAGGTGTCATTGTTCTTGCTATTGTTGATGGAAAACTTAAAGAAATCAATGGACGCCTCAAAAAAGATTGTGCGATTGAATTCTTAGACACGACAAATAAAGATGGTTATAGAACTTATCAACGAAGTTTAACTTTATTGTTCATAAAAGCGACAAGAGATGTGTATAAATCATATGGTAATGAAGAAATAGATATAAGAGTTCACTTTACGATTAATAGAGGCTTGTATTTTGAATTTCTTAATACTAAGGATAAACCTATTAATCAAGGAATTATTAACTTGATTGAAGAAAGAATGAAGCGGTTAACTGCACTTGATTTAAAGATTAAAAAAACAACTGAAACAACAAGTAAGGCAATTAGAATATTTGAAGAACAAGGGATGTATGATAAAGTACGTTTACTAAACTTTAGAAGTGTTTCTAATACAAATATATATGAACTTGATGGTTATTATGACTATTATTATGGATATATGGTTCCTACAACAGGTTGTTTAGATTCGTTTGAACTAAATTTATACAATGAAGGTGTAATGCTTCAATATGCTGATAGAACAAATCCTCATGAAGTGGCGGCGTTTAATCCTGACAAAAAATTATTTGAAACACAAAACGAAACAGCTAAGTGGGCGAACCTTATGGGTGTAACTACTATTGGTGAATTAAACGAACTTATTGCAAGAGGTGAAATTAATGATTTGATGCTGGTTGCTGAAGCTCTTATGGAGAAAAAAATAGCAATGATTGCTGATCAAATCATTTCAGATATAGATAAAAAGAAATTTGTATTTATTGCAGGGCCTTCATCAAGCGGTAAAACAACGTTTGCTCATAGATTAGCTGTTCAATTAAAGGCACAAGGAATGAAACCTAAAACTATTTCTGTAGATAATTATTTTGTAAATAGAGATGATACACCCCTTGATGAAAATGGTGATTATAACTTTGAAACTATTGACGCTATTGATATTAAAAGCTTTAATCAAGATATGTTAAAGCTTTTATCAGGTGAAGAAGTAGATATTCCAGTATTTAATTTTGTGACTGGGTTAAGAGAATACAAAAATAATTTCATAAGATTAGATAGTAAAGGAGTCTTAGTTGTTGAGGGCATTCACGGATTAAATAACAAATTAAGCTATGAATTACCTGAAGAAAGTAAATTCAAGATTTACATTAGTGCATTGACTCAATTGAATCTTGATTATCACAATAGAATACCATCAACTGACGGCAGATTATTAAGGCGTATCGTTAGAGACTATCAATATAGAGGCGCAACTGCAAAGAAAACAATTTCTATGTGGCCTTCTGTTCGACGTGGTGAGGAGATATATATTTTCCCGTATCAAGAAGAAGCAGATGTTATGTTTAATTCGGCATTAATCTATGAGTTTGCAGTATTAAAACAGTATGCAGATCCGCTTTTATACAGTATTGACAAAAACTGTAAAGAATATATTGAAGCAAAAAGGTTAATCAAGTTTTTAGACTACATACTTGGTGTAACAAGTGAACATATTCCAGGAAATTCACTTTTGCGTGAATTTGTTGGCGGAAGCTGTTTTAGATCATGATAAAAGTATTGTTTGAGGATAAAGATATTATTGTTGTTAACAAACCTAGCAATATGCCAAGTCAAAGAGATTTTAGTAGAACTTTTGATATGGAAAGTGCTGTGTTAGAACATGTAGGTACTAAACCATTTGTTATACATCGACTTGATCGACATGTTGAAGGGCCTGTTGTCCTTGCAAAGTCTAAGAAAGCAGCTAAAAAATTAAATGAACAGCTGATAGAATCAGGGTTCATTAAGCGTTATAAAGCAGTAGTTCTCATAGAAGATACAAATAAACTTGTACTTAACAATAAAGAATATTTAATACATTATTTATCTAAAGAAAAGTCTGTAGCTAAAGTTATTACAGTAGATGAGTACAGAAAACTTAATGTGGAAAATCAAAAACGATTTAAAAAGGCAAAGTTAAATTATGTATGTATTAAAGAAATGACATACGGCACGCTAAAAATAGCGCTACTAGATATTGAATTAATCACAGGTAGGTTTCACCAAATACGAAGTCAAATGAAAGCAGTTGGACTCAAGATATTAGGTGATCCAAAATATGGAATTAAACAACTAGAAAATATTTCTTTTGAAAGTATTAGCTTGCAGTGCGTACTACTAGGATTTATACATCCAATAACAAATAAAAACATAAAATTTATTAGTGAACATCATAGAGAAGGATTTAAGTTATTTGAGTAATGATTAAGTAACCATATAGTAGAAAAATTAAAGAAACTAAATTTTGGCACTTTAACAAATAAATGAAAGTAAAAAAAACATTGGGAGGTTCTAATGGATATCAAAAAAATTAAAAGAATTTCAGATTTGATGTATTATGCAACAATTATATTTGCTATCATTGTTATTGGAAAAAACTATTATGACAGATGGAAATTACCAGAAGGCGTATGCCCTGTAAATAATAATTATGGAATGATTATATTTTCCATTGTTTTACTTATTGTGTCTTTTGTAACTACAACCTTCATTGATAGAAAAAATAAAACATCTATAATTAGTGACAAGAATGAAGTGAAAATAGATAAACCAGAACAGGAAGAAAAATAATATGAATAGAAAGGTAGAATTACTTGTAGAGAATATAGGAAAAGTGATGGTAGGCAAAAAAGAAGCTATTGAATTGTTAACACTAACAATGTTATGTAATGGGCATGCTTTAATTGAAGATGTACCAGGAACTGGCAAAACAACATTAGCAATAGCATTGGCTAAATCAATAGGTGGCGATTTTAATAGAATATCATGTACACCTGATGTAATGCCGTCTGATATAACAGGCTTTAATATGTACCATCCTAAAAAAGAAACATTTGAATATCATAAAGGAGCGGTAATGACCAATGTGTTTTTAGCAGACGAGATCAATAGAACTCCTCCTAAAACACAATCAGGTTTATTAGAGGCAATGGAAGAAAGGCATGTATCGGTAGACGGTACACATCATAAACTACCACATCCTTTTATGGTTATAGCAACTCAAAATCCTATTGAATACTTAGGGACATATCCACTACCAGAAGCTCAATTAGACCGTTTTATGGTTAAAATTAGAATTGGTTATCCAAGTGTAGAAGAAGAAATGATGGTAATGGATCGTTTTAAAATAAGTAATCCTCTTGATACATTAGAATCTATTATTACATTGGAAGAAGTAAAAATGATTCAAGATGAGATTTTACTGGTTAAACAGCATAAAGATGTATCTAAATATATTATTAACTTAGTTAAAGCTACAAGAAATTCTGAGGATACATTGCTTGGAATTAGCCCACGTGGTACATTGTTTATTAGTAAAATGGCAAAAGGCATTGCTTATTATGAAGGTAGAGATTATGTTATTCCTGATGATGTGAAGAGTATATTTATGTCTGTTGCATGCCATCGTATTGTACCTCGTCCTGAAGTAAAATATGAAAATAAATCAAATGAAGATATTATTAGTAATATAATGAAATTTGTTAGTGTTCCGGAGGGTGATTTGTTTGCTTAGAACATGGATTTTATATATTCTAATGCTATTAGCAACGGCTTTTTTGAATAAAACTATACCAGGATATATAAGCAGTATAAGTTTTTATGTGATTTTAGTGATACCTTTTGTGAGCTTAAGTCATATTGTTTTTAGCTACTTTGCATTTTTACAGAGTAATAAAATTAATAAAACTAAAATATCTAAAGGTGACAATGTGGAATATACAATTAAACTAATCAATCCTAGTTCGATTTTACTTGTGCCTTATTCACTTCACTATATTTCTAGTAAAAGATTATTTACTCAAATAAAAGATGAGGAAGACAACAGAATAATCATAGATAGTAAAAGTAGAGTTACATTAAAGAAACGATTAACTTGTGCTTATAGAGGGACGTATTCAATTGGCGTGGATGAAATTATTCTTAATGATTATTTTGGGTTTTTCAAATTGAAGTATTCTGATATTAAACAACATAAAATATTGGTATATCCTAAACTTAGAGAACTAAAAAGTAATCTTCTTAGAAATGTAATAAATGAGAGTAGTGAAAGTGTTATATCTAATGATACTCAAAACATGTCAGTTTTTACTGATGTAAGAGCCTATCAACCTGGAGATCCCTTTAATAGAATTCACTGGAAGTTATCAGCAAAAATAGGTGAGTTTATTTCCAAAGATTATTCGGGACAAATAACAAATAAAACTAAAGTGTTTTTGGATACATATAATATGAATCTAACAAATGAAGATGCAATTGTATTTGAAGATTATTTGGTAGAAGGTTGTGTTTCTCTTATACATTTTTTATTAGAAAATAGAATTAATACACATTTATATTATGAAAAAATTAATATTAACAAGCTTAAAGGTACTAGTAACAACGACTTTTCAAAATTTTATGATGAACTTGCGAAAATTAGCTTTTATAACGAAAATCACTTTATAAATACTATTTGGGAAGTGCTAAATATCGAACAAGATAGTTGTCATGTTGTTATAATTAGTCAAAATATTTCAGTTGCCCTTGCAAAAACTTTGATAAAGCTTAAATATCAAAACTACGAAGTTAGTATAATTGTTTGTGATGTTAAAGCTCTTGAATTAGAGGATATAGAAAGTTATGCTGATAAAAAGGCTCAATTTCTATTGGCAACTTCTAAGATTCCTATTTACCGAATGCAGCATAATGAAAACTCTACAGTATTGGGGGTGTCATAATGTTTGCAATTTATTTGATGGGATTTGCTATATTAGCAATTTTATCAGGGACTTTGTCATATGTATTTATAGTAATTGACTTGATTATTATTGCTGGCATTGCTTTTTTGGTATATTATTTCATTATTGGAAAATCAAGAGTCTTATTGTGGACTTCAATTGCTTTTTTTCTTGGATTAAGTGGAATAGCTGTTTATTTGTATCGTCAAGAACTATTACAATTGGCAGTTGATGAGATTATAGAATTTTTGAAACCTTATTACTATTCTGTGACTGTAGAGGAGTTTTATATCGGAAAATTCCACCAACAGTTAATACTTATTGCTATTGGAATATTAATATTTAGGGTTATTGTTATATTTTACAATTCATATTATCTCAAATTTGTTCCACCGATTTTAGGTGGAATAATTATATTTTTCTCTTATTTAACAGGAAATTTTTCTACTAGTAAAGATGAATATGCTTTTTATATATTTGTTATTGCAGTATTCATATATTACTTTGAAATATACTATGTAAGACTTAAAAAAAGTGAAGGTTTAAAAAAACGCTATTCCTTCTATATTCTTGCAACAGTGATGGTTACAATTGTATTGTTCGTAGCTATAATAGTTAATAATATATATTATAATCCTTTTAAAGAAAAGACAGTCGGACCTGGAACGGTTGGTAGTGGTACTCTTGCATCAGAGGGTTTTGAAGCTGAAGCTCTTCATATGAATTATTCAGTCACTAACGAATATATAGTTCAAGATTCTTTTGAACATCAAGGGATTCAGTTGTTTAAGGTTGACGCCTTAAAACTTAAATACTATAAATCTCAAACATATAATGAATTTATTGATGGCAGGTGGATAAATTCAATGGATAATTTGATTATTGTTGGTGAAGGGCCTATTGAACCTGCACTAATAGCTGGATTACAACAGGAGGATATTTTCTATAATGAAGTGGTGGAAGTTATTTATCGTAATATATTGACAGATTCAATTATTACAGGACCATTTACTCGTGAGATTGATTTGCAAAATAAATTGATTAATATAAGTATTTACGAAGATGGTATGTATGTTGCAGATGAGAAGGTTGGATATAATTTTACTTATTCAATGACAGTTGCTATTCCAAAATATCGTAAAATAGCTTTAATGGAATATTTATCAAAACAAAGTTCTGATGGAGCGTACAGTGAATCTTATTTATCTATGCCACAAGGTTATAATAAATTAGAAGAACTAACTGATGAACTTACTAAAGATTTATCAAGTAATATTGAAAAAGCAGAAGCTATTGAAAAGTTTTTCAAAACAGAGTTTATATATAATGAAGCTCCAGAATATGAAACAGATGATATGATTAATGAATTTATATTTGATAAAAAACAAGGATTTTGTCAGCAATTTGCAACATCAATGGTTCTTATGTTAAGGTCTCAAGGAATACCATCAAGATTTGTAAGTGGTTTTGTTATTAATGCAGAACAGTTTGAGCTTGATGATATTCAAATTGATGCTAGGTATAAGTCTGAAATAGCAGACAAGTATAAATATATTTATGATTCTGATGCACATGCATGGGTGGAAATATATATTCCAAAATTTGGTTGGATTCAATATGAACCTACCCCTGGTCAAAGCGTTATACAATTTTCAGAGCCGACTGATTATGAATTAAGTCTTCAAGAAAGGGAGGAACTTTTCGATGCAACAAAAATAATTAATAATGAAGTAGTTAACATTTTTATAGGAATAGTTGTATTAGTGCTTGCTATTCTAGTTATGATTGTATTGATTATTAGAAGTCAAAAACTCAAAAAAAATATGAAACGACGTTTAATGTATAACTACCGATTGCTTCAATTATATCTTAAAGCTGCATTTGAAGGAAAAGAAAACCATGAGACACTTAGGGAATATGCTAGAAGAATTGATCGAGAACTAAATAATATTGAAGGATCATTTCAAGATTTTGTTGAATTATTTGAAAAAGCATTTTATAATAGTTATGAACCTATAATAGAAGAAATAGAATTACTTGAGCAATTTTTAAATATAATCAAAGTAGCATCCAAAAAAAATATAATACCATTACATTATCGCAGACTAAGAATCATAGAAATTATGACAAAATACAAATAAAAAGGAAGATAAAATGATTAATAAATTAATACTTTTTGATGTGGATGATACTATTATAGATCATTCCACTTCAAAGTCAACAATTCCTAAAGAAACTATAACCGCAATTAAAGGTCTGAAAGAAAAAGGATATCATGTTGGTATCGCATCAGGAAGAAGTAATTCACATATTAAACATATAATGGAAATACTTGATTTAAACATTTCTGTTAGCTTTGGTGGACATGTGGTTACTATAGAAAATAAAGAAATATATAAAAAATACTTAGATATTGATGAAACAAATCGATTGATTAAACAGCTCTATAAAACAATTTACCCTGTTGTTTGCATTAATCAAGATCATATTTATATTAAAGATTTAACAGGACGTGTTAAAAAGGAAATGTACAAAAAAGAAAATACTATTGAAGGAGAAGAACATGTTTTAGAAATCACACCAATAGATAAACTTGACCTTGAAAAACGAGAATACTTAAGTATGATGATATTTACTCCAAAAGTCAAAAAACAAGCTAGTTATAAGAAGTTAGATTTTAGTCCATGGGGAAAATTAGGTTATGAAGTATATTCAAAAGGTATATCAAAATATTCTGGGATTCAAGTTCTTGCAAAAGCACTAAATATATCTATGGATAACGTTTATGCATTTGGAGATAATTACAATGATATTCATATGCTAAAACATGTTAAAAATTCAGTGGCTGTAGGTAATGGTGTTAAAGAAGTAAAGGAAGTAGCATCCTATGTTAGTCCTACTATAACAGAGGGAGGTATTTTGACAGCATGTATCGATTTAGGATTATTAGAGGGTGGTTATGAATAAACTAATTTTGTTTTTAAAAGGTATGTTTATGGGAGCAGCTGATATTATTCCAGGAGTATCTGGAGGTACTATTGCGCTGATAACAGGTATATATGATGAATTAATAGAATCGATAGAATCAATAAATTTAGATGTTTTTAAAGATATTATATCAGGTAAATTCAAACAAGGATTTAGCAAGATTAGGTTTGATTTTCTTATTCCGTTAATTCTTGGGATAGGTACATCAATATTTACAATGGCTAGATTAATGAATTATCTATTAGAAGAACAATCTTTATATACATGGAGTGGATTTTTTGGTATTATTTTGGCTAGTGCATATGTAATAAGTAAACATTTTAAATTGACTCTAATGAGAGGTTTGAATATTTTAATTGGTGCAATTGTTTCATACATGATAGTGGGATTAGTACCAGTTAATACGCCAAACGCATTGTGGTTTATGTTTTTAGCTGGGGCTATAGCAATATGTGCAATGATACTTCCAGGAATATCAGGAGCATTTTTATTGTTAATACTTGGTAAATATCATTATATAACTGAGCTGTTAAAAGATCCTTTGAATTTAGAACATTTAGTAATATTAGGAACTGTAGCACTTGGATGTTTGGTTGGAATACTTGGATTTTCCAAAATATTAAAAATAGTTCTAGAAAATTGGCATAGTGGAACAATGGCTTTTCTTACAGGGATGATGCTTGGTTCGCTCAGAAAGATATGGCCATATAAAGAAGTAGTAGAGACTAAGATTATTGATGGTGACGTATTTGTTGTGGCTGAAAAACTAGTAAAGCCATGGGAAGTGAACGGATTTTTATTCAGTATTTTCTGTATGGTTATTAGTTTTATTGCAATTATTTTATTAGATAAAGTAAGTAGTAAAAAAAATATCTAAGTCTTGTCTTCTAAAGAGCTTAGGTGTATACTATAGTTATAAATATTCCTGAGATGTTCGACAAACTCGATATTTTGAACCTACATATTAAATATGGGAATTCTATATCTTGTTATAGATGTCACGCCTTCTAGTAAGGATTGCAGAAATAACTTTGCGGATACCCACCTAGCTACGCTAGGGATCAAAATTCGAGGAACGGCATTTTGGGCATTATCATTTAAATGATTTAAAAGCTATCATCACCTTAACGGTTGAGGATAGCTTTTTACATATTACATATTACATATTACATATTACATATTAAATTTTGATTTTTAATTGGATAAAAGGTTAATATCATCAAAAAATCCAGGATAAGAAATAGTAATACATTCACTATTATTGATGGAAGTATCACCTTTAGCAATTAAGGCGGCGATTGCTAAACTCATAGCCACTCTGTGGTCATCATAGCTTTCTACATAAGCACCTTGTAGTTGGTTACCACCTTCAATAATCATACCGTCATCAGTAGAAGATATACATACATTCATTTTAGTAAGTTCGGCGACCATCGTATCAATTCTATTACTTTCCTTTACTTTTAATTCTTTGGCATCTTTAATGATAGTTTGCCCTTCTGCAACAGCAGCAGCAACACAAATAACTGGTATTTCATCTATGAGAGTGGGAATAATAGCACCGTCAACAATGGTCCCGGTTAATTTACTAGATTTTACAAGTATATCGGCTCTAGGTTCTTCATTAATTACTCTTATATTGGTTAGTTCAATATTTCCATTCATTCTTTGTAAAATTTTTATTATACCATCTCTAGTAGGATTAATTCCAACATTTTTAAGAAGAATTTCACTATTAGGAACAATTAGGCCTGCAACTAGAAAAAAAGCAGCTGAACTAATATCACCAGGTATATCGATTACTGTAGCCTCTAAGTTAGGGTTTGCTTGAATTGTTATAGTTGAATTAATAGTAGAGACATTTGCTCCAAGAGACATTAGCATTAGTTCACTGTGATTACGTGATAAATTTGGTTCGATTATAGTTGAGGCAGAATCAGCGTATAATGTGGCTAACATAATACAGGACTTAACTTGTGCGCTTGCAACCTTAGAGTGATATATAATTCCATTTAAATTATTAGGTTCAATTATAAGCGGAGCTAATCCGTTACCTGAAGCTGACTTTATGGATGCATTCATTTGAGTGAGTGGATCAATAATGCGTTGCATTGGTCTTTTGACTATAGAAGTGTCTCCTGTAAGACTTGAAGAAAAGTTTTGTCCGCTTAGTATACCACTGACAAGACGCATTGTAGTTCCACTATTGCCTACATTTAATCTGCTAGTAGGTTTACAAAGTCCATGCAGACCTTTTCCTTTTAAATAAAAAGACGTAGGTGAAGTAAAGTCGATTTCTATTCCCATGTGTGAAAATATGGAAGCAGTAGACAAACAATCAGCTCCATTTAAGAAGCCCGTAACTTTAGTAGTACCTTTTGCTAAAGAACCAAACATAATGGAACGATGTGAAATGGATTTGTCTCCAGGTACTGTAATAATGCCTTTTAATGATGATATACGATTTAATTTCATATTATTATGTGTAAACACATACTCCTATTCTTAAGTATTGTCGATTAGAGTGTGAAAATATATTTATTATATTAACAAATTAATATAATTATCAATAACATTAATTATCAATAACATTATAATTTAATGCTTTAATGAATTTTTTGCCTTTTGCAACGCTAGATTCATCATAAAATAATATTTCTAAAACACCTTCGTAATCTTCACGGTTATTATTAATACCAATGTTCTTGATACTAATATTGTTAACAGCTAAGTGAGTGGCTATTGTTGCAATCACACCTGGTTCGTCATTAATATCAATAGCGATACTATGAGATTTTTCGAGACTACCTCTGATTTTATGTTGAAATGTATTCCGATATGTTCTAGATTGATCAAATAGATTGTATAAATTATCTTTATCTAAATCACCTATGGATTTTTTAATAGAATCTATCATACCTTGATAAATATTTAAAATTTCTATAACTGAATCTTTATTTGCAAGACATATTTGTTGCCACATTTCAGGTGAAGAAGATGCGATTCTTGTAAAATCCTTAAAACCGCCGGCTGCTAGGGTGTACATTTCTTTGTTTTCATTATCTAAATTTTCCACCATATTTACAAGAGTAGAAGCAAGAATGTGTGGAACGTGACTAATGGCTGCAACGATATAGTCATGTTTCTTAGAATCTAGTATTATAGGTAATCCATGGAGGCATTCAATCATTGTTTTCATACTGGTAATATATTCAATAGGACAGGATTTTTCAGGGGTGAGAATATAATAAGCATTTTCAAAAAGTTCTGGTTTTGTAGCACTAAAACCAGATTTTTCAGAACCGGTCATTGGATGCCCGCCAATGAAGTATCCATTAAATTCTATTGGTTCGAAAACTTTATATATATCATTCTTAGTGCTACCTACATCAGTGACAACAACATTTTGTTTGAGATAAGGTTTAAGTTTATTAAATAACATAATATTAACATTGATAGGACAACAAAGCACGATTAAATCACAATCAGAAAAGGTTTTAAAGTCGGTAACATTATAATCAATAGCACCTGAGTTAAGTGCTACAATAGCAGATTCTTGATTGCGATTATAACCATAGATTGTTGTATTATAATTATATTTTTTGAGAGCTCTTGCAAGAGATCCTCCAATAAGTCCAAGTCCTAATATTCCGATTTTATTAAACATATGTTTCCTCTCAGTATAAATAGTGTGAATACAAGTTGAATTATAACGTATATATTGTTTGTATTAAAGCAATTTTACAAGGTTTTTAATAACAAGTCAACACTTAAAAGCATTAAAGTGATTAACGGAAAATTCTGAATATAACAAAATAAAAGGAAATTTGGAAGTTATGTTGAATATTATCATTAACAGTATCAAAATATTTTGAACGGGGGAATACTAATGAAAATTTATTCATCAGAACAAATTCGAAACATTGTCTTATTGGGCCATGGTGGCGCAGGAAAGACAACACTTGCCGAAGCAATGGCCCATGTTGATGGTTTAACAAAGAGACAAGGGAAAGTAACAGACGGTAATACTATATCTGATTTCGATAAAGAAGAAATCAAAAGAGGATTCTCGATTAATACATCTTGCATTCCTATTGAATGGGATGATTGTAAAATAAATATTTTGGATTCTCCAGGATATTTTGATTTTGTTGGAGAATCAAAGCAAGCCACTAGAGTAGCTGATAGTGCTATTATTGTTGTATCTGGGAAATCAGGAGTTGAAGTTGGTACTGAAATTGCTTGGGAACATGCTGAAGAAATGAATATTCCGAAGGTTATTTTTGTTACGGATATGGACGATGATAGAGCAAGCTTTAAGAGAGTATTAGATCAACTTAGAGTTTCGTTTGGTAAGGTTATTGCGCCATTCCAAGTACCGATTCGAGAAGGTGAACACTTTGTTGGATTTGTTAATGCGGTTAAAATGCGTGGTAGAAGATTTGTAGAAGATCATGTTGAACAATGTGATATACCTGAAGGAATGGCAGATGAAATTGATCCTGTACGCGAAATGATTCTTGAAGCAGTTGCTGAAAGCAATGAAGAATTAATGGATAAATATTTTGAAGGTGAAGAATTTACTCTTGAAGAAATTCAAAGTGCTCTTCATGCTGGTGTAGTTGATGGTTCAATCGTTCCAGTGTTATGTGGTTCAGGTATTGATAATACAGGTGTTGGCGTATTAATGTCAGCTATTTGTAAGTATATGCCAGCTCCTAAGGAAGAGCATACTGAAGTGATTGGTTATGATCCTGATACTGAAGAAGAAATACATGTTATCTGTGATAAAAATGAACCTGCTTCAGCATTAGTTTTTAAAACTATTATCGATCCATATATTGGTAAAGTATCTTTATTTAGAGTTTATTCAGGTGTTATTAAGAAAGATGATGTTTTATATAATTCTATAAAAGACGAAACAGAAAAAATACCTCATATTTATATTTTAAGAGGTAAAGAGCAAATTGAAGTTGATGAAATTAGAGCTGGAGATATAGGAGCATTTGCAAAACTTAATAATGTTAGTACTGGTGATACACTTTGTTCTAAAGATCGCCATGTTAGACTTAAGGGTATTGATTTCCCTGAATCTCTTGCATATAGAGCTATAGTGCCTAAAATAAAAGGTGAGGAAGACAAGATAGCTTCAGGATTACATAGATTGATGGAAGAAGACCCGACTATTAAGATTGTAATGGATACTGAGAATCATCAGGAATTATTATATGGTGTAGGGGGACAACATCTTGAGATTATTATAAGTCGTCTTGAAGAAAAATTCAAAGTTAAAGTTGAACTTTTAAAACCTAAGATTCCATATAGAGAAACTATTAAGAAAAAAGTTAGAATCAGAGGTAGACATAAGAAACAATCTGGTGGTCACGGACAATATGGTGATGTTATAATTGAGTTTGAACCATCAGGTGATTTAGAAACCCCATTTATTTTTGAAGAAAAAGTGGTTGGTGGTTCTGTTCCTCGTAATTACTTCCCAGCAGTTGAAAAAGGATTGCAAGATTCAATAGGAAAAGGTGTTCTTGCAGGATATCCGTTTGTAGGACTTAAAGCAACATTAGTTGATGGTTCTTATCACGCAGTTGACTCTTCAGAAATGGCGTTTAAAATTGCTACACAAAACGCATACAAAGAAGGGATAGGTCAAGCAAAACCTATCATATTAGAACCAATTGCATCAGTTAAAGTACTTATTCCTGATGATTATATGGGTGATATTATGGGTGATCTTACAAAACGCCGTGGTAGAGTCCTTGGTATGAACCCTATAAAGGGCAAACA
The DNA here is from genome assembly GCA_029935405.1 of Vallitaleaceae bacterium. Lineage (GTDB taxonomy): Bacteria > Bacillota > Clostridia > Lachnospirales > Vallitaleaceae > UBA1351. Next base: position 87,444 of record JAOZKH010000001.1, read on the forward strand.
AGAAATTGAAGCTGAAGTACCAATGGGTGAAATGTATGGTTATTCAACTGATTTACGCTCTATGACTAGAGGTCGTGGTGTATTTACTCTTAAATTCGATCGATATGAAGAAGCGCCAAGAGACGTTCAAGAAAAAGTTATCAAAGAAAGAACAGACGACGAATAAATATGTGAATAAAAATAAAAATAGCTATCACATTTGTGGTGGCTATTTTTGGAGTTGTAGAAATATTATCATTAGGTAATATTTCTTTAGATATTAAAGCAACTATGTTATACTTTTACAAGAGGAATGGAAATTATGATAAACTAATATCTTAGTACAGGAGGATTTGAAGTGGCTAAAAAGATACGACTTTCAAAAAAAGAAAAAAGTTGGATAATGTACGATTGTGGTAACAGTGCATATTCAATGGCTATTACAACAGCATTATTCCCTGTGTATTTTGGAATGATGAAAACTGGCAATAGTATGGATTTAGGTTTTATTAATTCAGCTGCAAGTATTTTTGTTGCAATATTAAGTCCAATACTTGGAACAATTGCAGATTATAAAGATTATAAGAAGAGATTTTTTGTATTTTTTGCTGCAATGGGTATTGTTATGACTACTATGTTAACATTAGTACCACAAGGTCAGTGGTTTATACTTGGGATTGTTTATATTCTTACTGCTATTGGATTTTCAGGCGCAAATATATTCTATGATGCCTTTTTAGTTGATGTTACAAATGATGAGAATATGGATTCGATTTCTACGAAAGGTTTTGCATTTGGTTACATAGCAAGTGTTGTTCCCTTTATGATATCTCTTGTTGCAATACTAGCAATAGGACTTGATAAAGCAATTGGATTTCAGTTGGCATTTTTGATTACAGCATTATGGTGGGGAGCTTTTACCATACCAATGATAAAAAATGTTACACAGATACATTATATTGAAAGAGAACCAAATCCTATTTCAAAAAGTTTTATAAGAATAGGAAAAACATTCAAAAAAATTCGTGCATATAAAACTGTATTTGTATTTATAATTGCATATTTCTTATATATTGATGGTGTTGATACAATCATTAAAATGGCAGTTCCATATGCCACAGAGACATTAAATCTTAATCCGAATGATATTGTATTTCTTCTTGGAATACTATTAGTTATTCAGATAATTGCATTCCCATGTGCGTTATTATATGGAACTCTTGCTAAAAAATATAAAGCTAAACGAATGATTATTGTGGCTATAATTACCTATATCGTTGCAGTTTTCTTTGCGTTTTTCATGACGCAGTTATGGCATGTATTTATTCTAGGTGCTTTAATTGGCTCAGCACAAGGTGGTATACAGGCACTAAGTCGTTCGTATTTTGCTTCAATTATACCTAAGAAAAATGCGAATGAATTCTTCGGATTTTATAACATCTTTGGTAAATTTGCCGCAATTATTGGTCCTTTATTAATGGCTCTTACAACTAGAATAACAGGTGAAGCAAGATATTCAATGTTAGCAATAGTACCATTATTTGTTATTGGTTTAATCATATTTTTAACATTACCAGAGGATACGAAAGCTATGGAAGAAGTATAATAATTGTAAGGTTAGGATATGAAAAGATTAACATAATACTTCTGACACATTGACATTTAAATAGACTACAATAATGTAGAGGAGAGATAAATATGCCAAGACCTATAAAATGTAGAAAAGTAAGATTTATTCCGGACAAAAAGTATTTTACCCCTTCTCCAAATGAAGTAGTTGAAGAAAATATTATTAAATTAGAAGAACTTGAGGCAATGAGACTTAAAGATATAAAAAAATTATCTCAGGAAGAAGCGGCAGTATTGATGCAAGTCTCAAGACAAACATTCCAAAACATTATAGATAGTGCAAGAAGAAAAGTAGCATTGTCATTAACTGAAGGAAAAGCTATTAGAATATGCGGTGGTAATTATAAGATTAAAGATTGTAAACTTCACTGTAATCATTGTGGTAAAAATTATATATACACACATATTCAAGACAAAGAAAAATGTCCAATATGTAAATCAGATGATGTAATATGCCAAACAAAAGGTAGAAAATGCCATTCAGGATGTAGTACATAAAAACGATTCACAATCGACCCGACCTCCAAAAGTTAAACTATAAAATTTAACTTTTGGAGGTCGGGTTTTTAATGTGCTAAGAAAGTATTGACACATGGATATAAAAATGTTAATCTTACTGTAGTTTAAATCCTAGTTATTTAGTAGGAATTAAGGAGGTATACATGAAACTGTCTACAAAAGGAAGATATGGTCTAAGAGCAATGCTTGATTTAGGGCTTAACTCGAAGGACTGTGCTGTGTCAATAAAGAGTATTTGTGAGCGTCAAGGTATATCAGAAAATTATCTTGAACAAATTGTAGCAACCCTTAAAAAGGCCGGATACGTTAAGTCAACAAGAGGTCCTAAAGGTGGATATTCATTAATGAAAGAACCTATAGAAATTTCTGTCGGTGATATACTAAGAGTATTAGAAGGTGACTTGAATCCGGTTGATTGTACAATAGTTAATGAAAACAAAGCTTGTGATGATTCGGAATTATGTGTTACAAAATTTGTTTGGAAAAAAATAAGTGAGAGCATTAATCAGGTTGTGGATAATATTTCATTGAAAGATTTAATGAATGAACAATATTGTATTGATAAAAACAATGAATCAGCAATTATGAACAATATAGATAAAAAGAGGTGTAAATAATGGATAAAAAAATATATTTAGACTATGCAGCAACAACGCCGGCTAGACAAGGAGTTATTGATGAAATGTTACCGTATTTTGGTGAATATTATGGAAACCCTTCAAGTATATATGAATTTGCTCAACATAATAAAGAGGCTATTGATAAAAGCCGAGATATTATTGCAGAAGCAATTAAAGCTAAAGCTCAAGAAGTGTTTTTTGTTTCAGGAGGAACTGAAGCTGATAATTGGGCAATAAGAGGTATTGCAGAAAATTATAAGTCAAAAGGAAACCATATCATTACTACAAAAACAGAACATCATGCAGTAATACATACATGTGATTTTTTGAAAAAAAATGGATATGAAGTTACATATTTAGAGGTGGATGCAGATGGACTTGTTAACATAGATGATCTTAAGGCTGCAATTAAAGAAACGACAATTTTAGTTACTATTATGTATGCTAATAATGAAATAGGAACAATACAACCAATCAAAGAAATAGGTAAAATTTGTAAAGAAAATGGCGTAATATTTCATACAGATGCCGTTCAAGCATTTACACATATTCCAATTGATGTTAATGAAATGAATATAGATCTTATGAGTATGAGTAGCCATAAAATCTATGGACCTAAGGGAATAGGTGCTTTATATGTTAGAAAAGGAATAAGGTTAAGAGCGCTTATTCATGGAGGAGCTCAAGAGAGAAACCGTCGCGGAGGTACTGAAAATGTACCAGCAATCGTTGGATTTGGTAAGGCTGTTGAAATCGCTTTGCCAGAGCTTACAGAAGAATCAAAAAGACTTGAGAAATTAAGAGATTATTTTATTGAATTAGTTCATGAAAAGGTACCCTATGTTAAGCTTAATGGACATAAAACAAAACGTTTGCCTAATAATGTAAATATAAGTTTTGAATTTATTGAAGGTGAATCATTACTTATTATGCTTGATATGAAAGGTGTTTGTGCTTCGAGTGGTTCGGCTTGTACATCTGGATCACTAGATCCTTCGCATGTACTCCTTGCTATTGGATTGCCTCATGAGATTGCACATGGTTCTTTAAGAGTGACAATAGGTATTTCTACTACTAAAGAAGAGCTTGAGTATGTAGCAGACTCACTTGTAACGATTGTTGCAAGACTTAGAGAAATGTCACCAGTATATGAAGATTATATAAATAAAGAAATTGAATCTATTATAGAGACTAAATATAATTTGGAAGGAGTAATATAATGTATACTAAAAAAGTTATGGATCACTTTACAAATCCTAGAAATATGGGTGATATGGATAATGCTGATGGAGTAGGTACAGTAGGAAACGCAAAATGTGGAGATATAATGCGTATCTATCTTAAAGTTGAAAATGGAATTATTGAGGATTGTAAGTTTAAGACATTTGGTTGTGGAGCAGCAGTAGCTACAAGTAGCATGGCTACAGAACTTGTACTAGGTAAAACTATAGAAGAAGCTCTTCATGTTACTAATAAAGCGGTTATGGAAGCTCTTGATGGATTACCAAAAGCAAAAGTGCATTGTAGTCTATTAGCAGAAGAAGCTATTCAAGCAGCTTTATGGGATTATGCTCAGAAGCACGATATTACAATTGAAGGATTAGAACCACCTAAAGAAACTGACCATCATGAAGAAGAGGAAGAAGATTTTTAGAAAGTGGTGTGTTATGAATAAAAAAGTTGTTGTAGGTATGTCAGGTGGTGTTGATTCATCTGTGGCTGCATATCTTCTGATAGAAGAAGGATATGATGTTATGGGTGTAACCATGCAAATATGGCAAGATGAAGATTTAGATATTATGCAGGAAGAAGGCGGTTGTTGTGGGCTTTCAGCGGTAGATGATGCAAGAAGAATTGCAAAATCTCTTGATATTCCTTATTATGTTATGAATTTCAGAGAAGATTTCAAGAAAAATGTTATTGACTATTTTGTTAAAGAGTATAAAGAAGGTCGTACTCCTAATCCGTGTATTGCTTGTAATAGATATGTCAAATGGGAATCATTGTTAACAAGGAGTCTAGGTATCGGAGCAGATTATATTGCTACAGGACATTATGCAAAAGTTGTAAAACTAGATAATGGAAGATATGCACTTAAACAGTCAAAAACCATCAAAAAGGATCAAACATATGCTTTGTATAATCTTACACAGGAACAATTATCAAAAACACTGATGCCGGTAGGTGATTATACTAAAGATGAGATACGTAAAATAGCTGAGAAAATCAGTGTAAGAATGGCAAATAAACCTGATAGTCAAGAGATATGTTTTGTTCCTGATGATGATTACGCAGGATTTATTGAATCTTATTCAGGAGATACCTTTAAATCGGGTAATTTTGTAGACCTAAGTGGTAATGTACTAGGTACACACAAAGGAATTATTCATTATACTATAGGACAACGAAAAGGATTAGGGCTTAATCTTGGGAGACCTGGGTTTGTAGTTGAAATTAATCCAGATACTAGAGAAATTGTTATCGGAATCAATGAAGATGTTTTCTCGAAAGGTTGTATTATTAATAAGGTAAATCTTATGTCAATTAGTAAAATAGAAGGTGAAATGGAATTTACTGGTAAGATAAGATATTCTCATAAACCTGCTAAGTGTAAAGTGTCTATGATTGATGACGAAAATATGAAATGTGTTTTTGAAGAAAATCAACGAGCAATAACTCCAGGACAAGCTTTAGTAATATACGATGGTGACGTTGTTGTAGGCGGTGGAACTATAGTTTCAAAAATATAATAATTAGTGGGTGTCAAAAGATTAACTAAATACTTTGACACCCATTAATTTTATAACTTATGAAATTCAGGTGTTCTTTGTACATAAGTACAATGATATTTAAAGCCGATGGACTTTAATAATTCTTTTGCAAGATCGAAATGCTCTATTAAATTATGTGGTGAATGAGCATCAGAACCAAGAGTTATTATTTCGCCGCCTAGTTTTTTATAGTGAGTAAGAATTTTTCGGCTCGGATGAGGGTTATCTAATTTATAATTATATCCTGAAGTGTTCACTTCAATACCTTTACCATTTTTAATAATAGTACTAAGAATTTCATCTAGTATATCTTTGAAATCATTGTAAGCAAGAACTTTGTTCTTAAAATCACCATATCTGATTACATAATCTAAGTGTGAATAAACATCATAATCCGTGTAGCTTTTAACATTACCTAAAATATCCTCAAAGTATTTAAGGTAACCTAGGTATTGTGAATGGTTCTCAAAGTATATTTTTTCGTATACATCAAGTCCTTTTGCAAGGTGATTTGAAGCGAGAACAAAATCAAAATCGTTATTGTTAACGATGGTTGATAATGTGTTATGTAAATGAGGTTGCATTCCAAGTTCTATTCCTATTAGTAATTCAATTTGATTACTGTATTTATCTTTAAGATGATGAAATTCATTAATATAGGATGGAATATCTAAAACAAAGTTTATTGAGGGATGAGGAAAGTCAATGTCATGATGATCAGTAAAGCACAGTCGTTTTAAGTTTAATTGTATAGCTTTTTCAATCATTTCAGACATAGGGACTTTACAGTCACCACTAAAATCACTATGTATATGATAGTCTGACAACATTTTTTGTGCTCCTTTCTATATTATGTAAAGTTTATATAAAGTTTCTTTTTTTTTTGTTAATAGTACACATTAATAGTTAGGTAATTCTATCATATTTTAAATAAAAGAGAAAGTAAAATTGACTTGTATTATGGTGCTTTGATGTGCTACTATTATTATGGCTTGTTATGAAACCTTTAGATTTAGATAAATAACTATGTAGTCTTGACACATTAACTATAAATAAACCTAGGAGATATATATGAAAGTAGAATTAGTACAAGAAATATTGTTTGCATTATTTGCATTTGTTGGTGGATTTGGAATGTTCTTATATGGTATGCACATTATGGCAGAGGGACTTCAAAAATCAGCAGGCGATAAGATGAAAAAGTTATTGGGAATGTTAACTTCTAATAGATTTTTTGCTATTACCATCGGAGCTTTAGTAACAGCAATTATTCAATCTAGCTCGGCTACAACGGTTATGATAGTAGGTTTTGTTAATGCAGGGCTTATGAACTTAACTCAAGCTGTTGGAGTTATTATGGGTGCTAATATAGGTACTACTATTACGTCATGGATCGTATCAAGTTCAGAGTGGGCATCGTTTTTAAAGCCTAAAGAACTTGCTCCGCTAGCTATTTTCTTGGGGGCTATGTTTTTGTTTTTTAGTAACAATAAAAAGCATAAACAAGTTGGAGAAATATTAGTTGGATTTGCAATGATATTTATTGGCTTAGAATTTATGGGTGGTGCAATTAAACCCTATAGAGAAAGTCAAGTGTTTATTGATATGTTCTTAATACTTGGTAAAAATCCATTACTTGGTGTGTTTGCAGGCTTTTTCGTAACAGCAATTATACAATCATCGTCAGCTTCAGTTGGTATTTTACAGACATTAGCTGCATCAGGGCTTGTTCCATGGACGGCAGCTGTATATATTATACTTGGTCAAAATATAGGAACGACTGTTACGGCTATGTTATCTAGTATTGGTGCTAATAAAACTGCAAAACGAGCAGCCATTATTCATATGATGTTTAATGTTGTAGGAACTGTGTTGTTTACAATCATCATGGTAATATTCTTTAAATATGTAAATGTAACTTTGGGTGAAAAATTAATTAGTCAGACAGAGATTTCGATTTTTCATACTATCTTTAATATCAGTAATACTTTGTTATTATTCCCATTTGCTACTCTGTTAGTTAAAATATCTGAGAAAATTATTCCTGGAGAAGATGTATTAGATACTGATGGAAATGCCGTTGCACTTAGACATATGGATGAACGTATTCTTGAAACGCCAAGTTTTGCAGTAGAAAACGTAACTAAAGAAATCATTAGTATGGGCAATAGAGCCTTAGAAAATACGGCTCTTGCTACGAAAGCACTTATTGATAAAGATGCTACAGAAATTAACACAGTTAAACGTATTGAAAAAGAAATTAATCAACTAGAACATTTAATTACAGAGTATCTTATTAAGATTAATAATACCCCATTGACAGAAACACAACAATTAATAGTAACTCATCTGTTTAATACGGTTAATGATATTGAACGTGTTGGGGATCATGCTATGAATATTGCTGAACTAGCAGAATATTCATCAAATAATGAAGTTGTATTTTCTGATATTGCAGTTAATGAAATTAAAGAGATGGCGGAGTATACAATTGATACATTTAAAATTGCACTTGATACAAGAGAAAAAAATGACTTTAAATTAGTTCACAAGGTTGAAGATAGAGAAGATAAAATTGATACAATGGAAGAAAAACTTCGCGAATCTCATATAAAAAGATTGTCAAACTTTGAATGTCAGGCAAAATCAAGTGTTGTTTTTCTTGATGTTATTAGTAATTATGAAAGAATATCAGATCATGCACTAAATATTGCACAGTATGTACAAGCTGAAGTGTTAATCTAATAATTGAATGTTATTAATATAGAAACAAATTAAACTACTTGTAAAGTTAATTAAAACTGATATAATAAAAAGAGAGTTGTTTGACTCTTTTTTATTGAGGAAGTAGGGACTAAAACAGAACATAGGGACTAGAAAAGTCCAAGGAGGAAAAGTTGTGGCGAAAACTTTATCAGTTCTGCAAAAAATATCACCTA
>JAOZKH010000050.1:0-11477 GCA_029935405.1 Vallitaleaceae bacterium
TTTTTTATACTTAGAAATATACCTGTAATAACTCATTTATTTATTAATAACAGTCTGTAAAAAAACGTTTTGTAAAACATTTAAAGATACCCAGGATATCGTCATAGAAATAAGGGGAGTCATAATCCATCCCATTCCAATTCTTCCTAATTCTTTCAAATTAATATTTCTTCCACCTTTTGCAATTCCAATCCCCATAATAGCACCTACTACTGCTTGAGACTGGGATACCGGTACCAATGGAAATGCAGGTAAATTTCTTGAAATAAGCCAAATACTTAAGCTTTCTGAAGAAAACAGGAATAAAACTGTTGATGATGCTAGAACAACAATAAATGCACTTATGGGCGAAAGTTTAAAAAGACTCTTTCCAACTGTCATCATTACTTTCTTAGAATATGTATATACCCCAAGAGATATAGCTAGCGCGCCAAGGAAAAAAAGTTGTTGTACACTTGTTATGGTTAAGTTTTCAGATATTGTAATATTAGTAAACGGTGAAACGTTAATAAATACGCCCATAACATTTGCAATATTATTTGCACCTAAACTGTAGGCACCAAAAGCCCCTGCAGCAAGTAATGCATATCTTGTATATTTATCCACTTTAACAATATGTAATTTAGTATTTTCTAAGAGTTGTTTTATAATCAAGTAAAATATAACTGCGAAAATTGCTGCCAAAATAGGGGTAAATACCCAAGTACTGACTATTTTAGATACTACTGCCATTTCGGTTTTAATACCTCCAAAGATATTCCAACCAATTATAGCACCTACTACTGCTTGAGATGTCGATACTGGTAATCCTTTTTTTGTCATCATCATAACGGTAAATGCCGCTGCTGAAGATACTGCAAAAGAACCACCAATAGCATTAATTGCACCTAGCTGACCTAGTGTATGCGATGCCCCAGTACCACTTAGGACCGCACCAAGTGTAATAAATATACTACAAATAATAGCTGCTGTAGAAAACTTGACCATTTTTGTACCTACTGCTGTACCAAAGATATTAGCAGCATCGTTCCCGCCAAGAGACCATCCCATAAAAAGTCCTGCTGATAAGAAAATGGCTACTGAAAGTGTAATATTCATTTAAATCAACTCCTTCATATCTCTATTTCGTTTATATTCCACTTTTAAATCTAAATACAGATAGTTTAACTGCTATATCTTCTGATATGTCTGATAATTTAGCTATTTTATTAGAAAAATATCGCTGATGCATTTTTTCACTAAGGTCTAAGTTGTTATCATTTGCAAATAATTTTATTTTAAGATCATGTTCTAGTTTATCCACTTCTGCCTCATAGAAGTACACTTTACTTATATAATCTTCTATTTTTTTATATTCAGTAAAGTATATTCTAACACCTCGTATTAAAGCTTCAACCGCTTTTAAAGAAGTTTTTGCTATCTTAACAAAGTCCTCTTTAAAAGCCTCTTCAATATTAGGTTTTTCTACTTGTAAATCTAAAAGCGTCTCTTTAGACAGGTCGCCGATAGAATCCATAGAGTCCATTAATTCCAAAATATCTGCGCTTAAATCTGGAACAAGATTATATTTAAATAAGACAAACTTTAAATTCTTAAGATGCTCATCTGCCTCGCCTTCTTGTTCAATTGCAATTTTAACTCGTTCTTCAAATTGCGATTGGTTATTAGTCATATAATCTTTGATTCCAGCATTACAGGTCATTGCTCCTTTGTGAAGACAATTAAGAAATAAATCAATCTCAACCTCTAATTCTTTGTTTCTGTCTTGGAATATTTTCATAAATAAAATCTCCTTTCAAATGCCTTTATTATTTATTGATGCTACATTAAGTTTGGAAGAAACATAATAAGAAGTATATCTACTGTTGATTTTATCATATTTCGAACAACTTTGGAAATTATTTTTCTGTTTTTTGCATCTCTAACTATTTTTTATTTACGAACTTAAAATGTAACTATCTGGTATATTATGTAAACGCAGGATTTGTTTTTTTTACTTAAGTGTTATATTAAGATATCAAAAGTAATAACCTACCTATAATAAAAGAAAGCAAAAAGGAGCAACTAGCACATCTGCTAATTTCTCCTTTTTGTATTTTATGACAGTTACTTCTAACCATCGATTTTATATAAGTTTTCTTCAGCTTTTTTACTACATATTACTTTATATATATAATTTTTACTCCCACATGCCAATTACAATAGTCGCTTGATGAAATACTTATATTTGTTTTTCTGTTACATTTATTATAAGTCTTAGACTATCTTAAACTCAATAAAATAAAACTATAAATTGTCTTATTTTCTGCTATAATATTACTTATACTATTCTTCTTTTTTATTGGGAGAGTACTACAATGGGGTGTAATAATGAGAACAAAGTTATCAATAGTAAAAAGTTTTCTCTTTAATGGAATAATGGATTCTAGTTATAAATTCTTTTTGAGCAATGGACAAACAAACCAACGTGCGTTTTTTATGGCTTTTTTTCCTTTGGAATTTTTAAGACAAGATGAAAATCAATTTATAATTGAAGTTCGTTCAAATAATTCTAGTAGATTATCTAATATTTTCAATCGTGTTACTGAACCCAAAAGAAATGAAGGAAGATTCAGAAAACGTTTTATCGATGCATTTACAATTGATTTTTATAAGGAAATGATTCATTCTTGCTCTTTTCTACTCAGAAATCACAATAAAGAACTTTTTAATTCTATGATTGACTCTATTCTCACAGATGATTTAGAACTTTCAAATCCTGAAAATTTATATATAAAGAATTATTTAACTGATCACATGTCTTTTGCTCCAGAAAAATCTTTAGCCATGCTTATCTTATGGGCATTTCACATTGATTCCTTTGATACTATTATCGATACAATTAAAGACTACGAATCTTTTGATAACCCAATTAAACAAGATGGCCCTGACGATAAAAAGTGGAATCAACTATATGAATATTTAAAAACTCTTAACTTAGAACCAAATCATATTGAAGATTATATGAAAATTGTTACTACTTATGGTATAAATGGCCGAATCGGTGCAATTGCTCTTAATACCTATATTGAAACACATATTGATATTAATCCACTTATTCATTGCGAAGTTGCTAACATGCTCTATTATGGCAATCATTATGCTAAAAGTGACCCTATTAAATCCCTTAATTATTTCATGGCTGCTGCTAATACTGGCTATGGACCAGCTTTATGGACAATGGGGCATATGACTAATCATTCAAGACGTAACTCTAATACTAAAAACGCTCTTATTTCTAAAGAATACTATAAAAAGGCATATGAAAACGGATTCCCTCTTAGCCTTAATAATCTAGGTATATTATATCATAGGGCACTTGTTTTTCACTTAACTAATATTAGTGGATGTAAGAAATTTGTAGATTGTTTTAAACATGATAGCGCTTCAGGTATTTCTGAGATATACCATAGCATTAAAGACGAGCCCTTTTTTCTCGAGTTGCGTGAAACGTTTAATCTCGATAAATTCAATCCTAATCCTATCACTCGAAACGAAAAGCTTGAAGCTCTTCGTACAATAGAAGCTGCCGAAAATCATATTTTACATAACTTTTTCATTCCTGCTTTTAAAATCCATGATTATTTTTTTGCAGCAGGTTCTGCATTAACTATATATGAACATCAATTCAAAAGAGCAGAAGCCATTTACAATTCTTTCAGCAAAGATTTTACTATGCAAGAAGAATATTCTAGATTAAAACAACAAATCATTTCAACAAGTGAATACTTTGCTCGTTACTACAGTACTGAAAGCCATTATACTCACGCTAGAATTATCGAGCAATTTAAACCAGATGATCTTCAAACCGCCTATGAACATTACTATATCGCTGCCTTTGACACACCTCATTACGCCTTTAGAATGCATGCTCTTATTCGTTTTATCGAACTACACTATAGCTCTAAAATCATGCACTTAAAAATAGGTGTTAACGTAATACCTAGACTTCTTGAAGCCTTGACTACAAATATGTCATTTTACAGTCCTGATGATCAGTTAGTACTTCGCTCGATGAACTTAATTCATACTTATCTTAATATCAATTTACAGGCACAGCTTAATTCGATTGAACTTGCTTCTCTTAAAGAAAATCTCATCAGAGAAATGAATGGGGCAACACACAACCTTGATGATTATAACTTATACTTAGAGAACTTTTAATTAAATTTTATAAATAACAAGTTCTGTACTTGTATAAACGCAGATTAGTAGAATATAACTAGCAAATTCAATGCCTGCAAACTGTAAATACGCGTTAATAGATGTGGAATCATACTTATAATTCTGTTTTATATACCTGTAGGATATCCAAAAAGCAAATATGCTAATTACTGCTAGTATAATATATATCACAGGTTCTTGTCCTATAATTATGGGATTAAGAAAATACGTATTTGGTTTTTGAATAGTATGTTTACTTAATCCTATAAGCAATGCAGCATGTAAAATCGAAGTAATGGCTGCTTGAATATATTTTTGAGCATTATATTTTTTCAAAAAACGATTCATCCCAATTAATAGCAAAAACGGTAACAAAGCAACAATCAAAACATATGGAACCACTTCAAAGAAAACACTCTGAACAATAACCAACCCAGCAATTGTTATAATTCTTAGTGGATTTATATTTGTTATTTGTGTCGATTTTCTAATTAGTTCTGTATTAGCTGATGCAAAATAGATATGCTTTTCATCTTGGTCTAAATCACAAAAAACTATCGCCTCATTGTCTCCTAATTGTCCATACCATGATAACATACTTAATTTCCTAGTTCTACTTAGCGATCTTACTTCAATGCTGTCCTCACTAAGCATTCCATAAACTAGGTTGACTCCACCATGAATGTTTTCTTGCATTAACACATTTACACTATTTTCATCAATATCAGTAATAGTAAAACGGCTTTTATGTATGTCTAATTCATATCTAAAATCTTGCTTAAGCTCTAATGAATCTAGATTTCGTTCTTGTATTGTTATATAGTTATACCCAAATCTAGTATCTGTCCACAAGTGTAGTGTAAAGAGAGAATCCCTTTCTACATAAACATCTTTTACATACCTAAGATAATCACTTCCATTATTCTCGTATAGTTTTTCTAACGTTACAATCTCTGATTTTTCATTTATAACCACATAGTCTACATCTAAAGAGATACCATCAGGACTCGAATAAACAATATGATAATTATCATTTTCTTTAGTCATATCATATGAATTAATTCTCCCTTTACGAAGGAGTTGTTTTTCACTCAAATCAGAAGTGCTTGTTAAATACAATCCTACTTCTGTTTCAACTAATAATATATGATCTAATTTTTGAAATCTTTTTACTTCTTTGTCCATAAATATAGTATCAATCGTAAGTTGAGTTAAATCAATTCTAGTCTTTGTTAATCCTTCTTTAACGTAGAATATTTCTAACATATTATCTACAAGGTCAATAGATATATTTTCTACGTCATAAAGATCAAGTTCAACATGATTTTCTTTAATTATTTCTCCTAGCTCATTGATCCATATTAACTTTACTAAGTGCTTGTCAATTCCTACAATGATAAGTTCAGACTCTGATATTTTTAATGTAGTTATATGACTATGTTTATTTTTTAATTCTCCTGTTTTTGTTGTAGAAATTAATATTTCTCTACTCAATCCACTTGTTGGAGGTAATGATAAATACTTCCCAATTGTTGCACAATATAAACCAATTAATAATACAATTAATAGTATAATCAACAGCTTCGATGTTGTATTATGTTTCAAATCCGCCTCCTAAAAGTCCTACACTTTGTGTCGCATAAACAAAACTGTCATCTTTAAGATTCTTAACATAATACCTTAATTTAACTAATTCTCTTTTACTAATTACTGTCTTTAACATCATTTTCTTCTTTACATTACTCGTATCCATGCTCTGAATAAAGGTAACTCCTCTATTTAAGTCTTTACGAATATAATCTGTGATATCAAGATAGTTATCTGACATAATACTAACAACAAAATATTGTTTATTCCCAATAATTACAAAGTCTGTAACCTTTCCTGCAATATAATTTGCTATCAAAGAATAGATAATCAATGTTAAGTCTCCGTATATAATAGAAGAGAAAATAATAACTGTATTCATAATAAGAAAGAAAGTTCCAATAGTAACGTCTTTGTTTTCTTTAAGCCATAGTCCCACAATCGCTTCCGGGCCATTCGCCACGCCTTGACTAATGACCATACCACCAGCAATCCCTAAAAGCATACCACCTGTGACAGCTGCAATAAGTGGATCTGTAATAAATGGTTGGAAAATTTTGTCAACTATTCCAATATAAAACGTAAAAAGACCAAAGCATAATGTAGCAAAATAAACTTGCTTTCTCTTATATTTAAAGATAGCCCATGTAATAATTGGGATACTAAGTAATAATAATAGTAACTGCATATTAAGCCCTGTTAAATTGTTAATAATCGTTGCAACACCACCAAGACCTACTGCAACTAAATCATTAGGTATCAAAACAATTGCAAATGCTACTGCAGCAATAAACTGTCCAATAATAATAAATCCAAATCTCTTAATTATATCTTTCATAAAAACCTCCAATTACTTTCCCTAAAATTCTTCTTGTATAATTACATTATAATGTTCCCATTCTTGTCCCTCATAACCTATCGCTCCAACAGGAATAATAATAATTGTATCTCTTGCAAATACTTCTTCTCCTATTATTGGTGCTACAGGTGCAGTTATTATTACTTGAACCAAGTCAACGCATCCTTCAAAAGCAAAAGATCTGATTTCTTGTATATTTACACCTAAAGTAACATACTTTAAACTATCACTGTATCTAAAAGCACTTTCTCCAATAATAACAACCGGATGATCTTCAATAAAGTCTGGTATTTTTAAATCCTCAGGATATGTATCAGTGACTAATCCTGTGATTTCCACTCTACCATCATTCATACTATATAATACATGATGCGCCTTACCACAAATACTACAAACCCCATCTTTCCAAGTCCAATTTGTCATTTCACTTAATGCTTCTTGATGTCCACATTCATTATAATCACACATTCCAAACAAGTAATGTGGGTGAGCAATACCATAATTATACGGATCTGTTTTCAATTCAAAATCTGCTGTTTCATCATCAAAAATTAATGTATGGTCACATCCTTTATACGTGCATTCGAAAATTCTCTTATGTGGATGCTTTTCTTCACTTGTTGTTGATGACATCTTAGCTACATCATTACTCATAGCAGTAATATTTTTTTCTATATATGTATAATCACACTGACTACATTTTATGATAGCATGATGAGGATGAGTTGACTCGTATCCATGTAAAAGCCATGTCAATTTTGTCGGTAAATTTTCATCTTCAATTTCCTTATTACAATAACTGCACATTCTTATCATATTATGCGGGTGTTCTTTAGATGGTCCTGTTATATCCATCGTATACGTTGCAAACTTGTCTCCAAACGTACCTGTAGCACCACATTCGCATATATACTGCATTTCATGAGGATGCCGTTCATTAAACCCGTTTTCTATCCATTCATGTTTATGTTCATTATTAAGTGCTTCCTCTGTGATTTTTTCATAATCCATATTCAAAGGCTCTGTTGTTGGTGATTTCGCGGTTGAGATTTCAGTAGTCGGTGTTTTCGCAGCTGAGGTTACTTCCTCTGATGTTACCTCCGTTGAGATTTCAGTAGCTGGTGTAACCACCGTTGGCGTTTCCGTAGCTGTACAGGATGCCAGAATAATAATTACAAGTAATATACTAGATTTTTTAATAGTTTTTACCATATTATTTTTTGCATACAGTTATAATAGTATGCTCTCCTAACACAATATATTTTGATTATTAATATAACCTATTAATTTACATGATTTCTCAATTATTTTTTGATATCATCAACATTATAACGTACTTTATTACATACATCAACGTTTCCGACAGTATCTTTACGCTAACGACAGTCTTATGCTTGTAAAAACAAATAGCGCATATATTACTAGGTTTATTAACTATTAAACCTATGTCAGGATATACTATGAAATGCTTTGTTGATGAAGCATTAGCACATTTTTGGAAAACAAGTTATGGACAAATATATCCCACTATGACTAAATTTGTAAATGATAAGCTTGTTACTATGGAAAAAGTTGAAAAAGAAAAAGGTCCATCAAGTAAAGTATATAAAATAACACAAAAAGGGATGGATGAATTTAAAGAGTGAGTTATGATAGATGTTAAGAAGAGAATCACCAAACATCAACTGAAGTATTATTAACTGTTCTTGGTTTGACAAAAGAAGAACTAAGTGAAGAATACTTATTATGGTTAGAAAAACAAGAATTTTGATTGGTATATATTCACAAATCGTTCATATATAATTGGTAAATTGTTCACATATGATTAATAAATCATTCATATATAATTGGTAAATTTTCACACATAAATTATGTTTAATTGACATAATTCCACATATTAATTGGTATGATTTCACATATTTTCTTGACAAGTAGTAACAAAAACGATATTATATGTATAATATTGACTATTTTACTTTAACGTACTGAAACCTAAGCTTTCTAGAATTTAAATTTACCATTTTACAGTATGTTATATTATGGAGGAATTTATGAAACATTATCTCTCACTACTACTTGGACTTTTATTAATATTAACTAGTTGTGCAAACTCACAGGATTTAAATGATAATGATAATGATGTTTTTACGTGGAATCTTGGTTCTGAACCAAATACAATTGACCCTACTTATAGTGGCGACATAGCTGGTTCTACAGTTATTCGCCACACCTTTGAAGGACTTATTAGAGAATCTAATGGTATTTCTATGCCAGGAATTGCAAAATCATGGGATATAAGCGAAAACCAAAAAGTGATAACATTTAATTTAAGAGAATCACTTTGGTCTGATGGTTCACCACTAACTTCATCCGATTTTGTTTTTGCATGGGAAAGAGCAATAAATCCAAAAACCGGTTCAACTTATGCATCTATTTGGGAATTTACCAATATTAAAGGTATTTCTGATTATATCGCAGGCACTGTATCTTTTGATAAAGTTGGTATATATGCACCTGATGACCTTACTCTAGTTATCGAACTAATTCAACCTACGGATTATTTGCTTAGTTTCCTATCAAATAGTTATTTTATGCCACTACAAGAATCGAATTTCAATTCAGGACATAGTGATAAATGGGCATCTACTAAAGAACGTGCAATATCTAATGGGCCTTTTATACTTGAAAATTATACCTTAAATGAAAGTATTAAGTTAATTAAAAACGCAAACTATTGGGACGCAGACAATGTGGACTTATACGGAATAAATTTTCTATTTATTGAAAACGAGAATACCTCATACATGGCTTATGAAAATGGAGAAACCCATGGCATTGCTAATGTTCCAAACGCCAAAGTATCAACACTTAAAGGCGAAGATAACAACTTCCATATTGCACCTTTATTAGGTACTTTTTATTTTAATTTTAATTTATCTCATGATATGTGGTCTGATGTTCGAATAAGAAAAGCTTTTAATCTAGCTATTGATAGACAAGCTATTGTTGATACTCTTGCACGTAATCAAATTCCAGCAACGCAATTTGTATCTCCTGGCTTTATTGATAATGACGGTAATGATTTTCGAGATTATGATAGCGATTTCGATAATCCAATAGACAATAGTCGTATTAGTGAAGCGCAAGAACTTATTGCTGAAGCTGGTTATACAAATGGCGATGGTTTTCCTACTTTTGAGTTATTATATAATACTTCTGATAATAACAGAATGGTTGCCGAAATGGTACAAGAAATGTTAAAAACAAACTTGGGTATTAATTGCAAGCTAGCCGCCCAAGAATGGGGTGTTTATATAGATGCTAGAGTTTCTGGAAATTTTCAGTATTCAAAAGGAAGTTGGACTGCAGATTTTCTAGATCCAATATCTATGTTAGGTATATTTACAAGCAACAACCCTTTAAATGCTTCAAATTATAGCAATAAAAACTATGATCAATTAATAGAAGAAGCAATCAACTCTGTTGGTAGCGATAAAGCTAAATTATTACATGATGCAGAAACTATACTAATGACAGACTTGCCTATCGTTCCAATTTATCACTATACTGATATCTGGCTTATAAACGAGTCGGTTATAAATTGGAGTCGTTCTTCCTTTGGAATAATGGATTTTAGTAAGGCCTCTTTTATCGAATAATTTGTTCTAAATATTTCATAAGCCTAGCAGCTTCTTCTGGTGTAACAGGCGCTTGTCCTTCTCCTCGTATTGCTTTGGCTAATTGAGAAAAGTACTCCATATAACTACCTTTTATAACTTGCTGTTTATGGTTCACGCCTTGATAATCATAAAAATCATAAACAGCATTGTCACCGTACAACTCATCATTAGGTTTCATACCTTCTATTAATTGATGTTCTTGCTCACCCATTACATAAAAATGATAAGTACCTTTATTCATATGCAACTTATATCTAATATCTGCCTTTGCAGCAATTAGACTTGATTTAATTCTCACTTCTTTATCCTCGTAACTAAGTTGTATTGAAAAATAATCAATAATTTTTGATTCGGGACGAAGTATGTTTGTTACTCCTTTAAACGTCTTTGGTTCACCAAACAAAGTGAAAACCTGATCTAAAAAATGTGTACCAAGGTCATATAATAAATTCGTAGCTTCAAGACCTTCTTCTTTCCAACGATCAATTATTTTTGGTACAAAACGATCCCATACAGCTTCAAATTCATATACTTTTTCATCTGAATCAACTATATTTTTTATAGTTAAGAAGTCACCATCATATCTTCTGTTTTGATATACTGTAATAACTTTACCTTTTTCTTCTGCCAACTTATTTAATTCCAAAGCTTGTTCATAGGTTGCTGTATATGGCTTTTCAACAACGACATGTTTGTCTGCTTCTAATGCAAGCCTTGCATGTTCATAGTGTAAATAATTTGGCGTCGAAATAATGATTAAATCAATATCCTCTATCACTAACAACTCATCATATGACCTAAGTAATTTAATATTAGGATAATCCTCTTTAGACTCATTACCATGTCTTTGAACAATTGCTACTAACTCATATGCTTCATGTGCTTCAATAAATGGACACTGGAATCTTTTGCCTGAGAAACCATACCCTAAAACGCCAACTTTAATTTTCTTCATATCTATTCCTCCCTAGCTGGTAACTTTCCTTCCGTAAACAATTCGCGGTGCGAAACGAGGCGTAGCCTCTTTGTTTCTTGACTACTGAAAAGTTTCCTATTTCAATTTTATGAGTAGATACATCTCATAAAATGTCAAGGTAACTTTCCTTCCGTAAACAATTCGCGGTGCGAAACGAGGCGTAGCCTCTTTG
>JAOZKH010000050.1:11577-16568 GCA_029935405.1 Vallitaleaceae bacterium
ACTATCATTATGGCAAATCTTATAGCAGGTTTTTCATCATTGATTATGTATAGAAAGCATGGTTTATAATATGGATAATCAGTATCAATTAACTAATATACTCAAAGAAAAACGTAAAGAGTTATCAACTCTTACACAAGATGATTTAGGTAAACTTGTTGGTTGTACCAGACAAACAATTATTGCCCTAGAACAAAACAAATATAACCCTTCATTATATTTAGCACTTAATTTAGCCAAAGTTCTAAAGTCATCTGTAGATGAAATATTCTTTCTCAAGTAATGGCTTACTTGTATGTAAAATCAAAGGAGATTTTTAATGTTATATGTAATGATACTAGTTTTCCTATTATGTTTTTTAATATATCAGTGGTGGTTTCAAAGTAGTCGATTTAGAAATATGCCTAATGTAACTAGGTTAAAAGTCAAAGCTTACAACAGGCCTTTAGCTTGGGCGATATATAGCATTATCGTTTTTGTGATACTGTTATTTATGATTGGTAACCAGATATTAATTCTTATGGAATATATAATGGAACTACAATAATTCACTAAGAAAAACCGATATGTTCATTTATTTTGAAAGTAGGATATTATGAAAAAAATAGTAATTATTAATGCAAGTATACGTAAAAAATCTACATATTCAATATTAAAACGTATTGAGTCAACTTTAGGTAACTATAATGTTGAGTTTCTATGCATAAGTGATTATGAAGTTAAACCTTGTGTGGGATGTGAAAACTGTCTTAGAAATGGTAGTTGCTTTATCAAAGATGATTCCGAAAAATTGCTAACCAAGATTAGTGAAGCAGATGGTATTATTATTGGTACACCCATTTATTTGAGACAAATATCTGGTTACTTAAAGGTGCTAATTGATAGAGGTTGCGCATGGTACCATCGCTCTCCTCTTGTTGGTAAGCCGATTCTCTTTGTTACTTCAACACAAGTTACTGGTTCTAAACAAGCTATTAAATATTTGAATGATTTAGCTGTTCAGTGGGGTACAATTAATACTGGTAATATTTCTAGGAAAATGTTTGATCATAAGAAAAAGCTTCCTAATAAACAGTTGAATCTTTTTAGATACTATTTAGAAGACGAACATAAATGTAATTATAAACCTAGTCTTAAATATATACTAGAATTTGCAACTCAAAAAGTTTTGGCAGTTACTGTATTACCTCTTGATTATGAGTATTGGAAAGCAAAAGGCTACATAGATAAACCATACTTTTATAATTGCAAAATCAATATATTTAAACGTATTATCGGATATATTTATTATAAGATATTAACATTTTTTATTACCAAAAACAAAACCAATTCTTAGAAACATTTTAATTACTTGATACAATTAAAGACATATGGTATACTTATGCAAAATGAACGTTCGTTCTAATGTTTGGAGTTGTAAGACAGTGATGAAAAGTGATGATAAAAGAGAAATAATATTTGAGGCTATATTAATTTCAATAGCTAAATACGGACTAAATGCTCCTATGTCTAAAATAGTAAAAGAATCAGGTATAAGCACAGGTGTTTTCTACCATTACTTTAAAAACAAAGAAACAATGATAGAGGAATTATACAAAAAATCAAAATATAATTTCCTTGAAGCAACATTATGTGATTATGATAAAAAACATAAGTACTATGATCAATTTTGTAAAATATGGATGAATTCAATTAATTACTTTATAACTCATCCTAATGTACTCAAATTGTTTTGGCAATTTGAGAATGCACCACATCTACTCCCGCAACTAGAAGCAATGCATGTTGAGAAAATCAATATCTTTATTAAATTTATTGAAAAAGGCATTAAAAAAGGTATAGTTAAAGACTTACCACTTATCGTTATTTCAGATTTAACTATAGGAGCAGGAATGCAAATGGCTAAAAATGTTATCAACGGTACAATAATATTAGAGAACAATTTAATAGAAGATTTAATGGCTGCTAGTTGGGATTCAATCAAGAAATAAGTATAATAGTGACTAATTAACCGAATGAACATTCATTCGAAAGGAGAAACACATGAAAGGCATTATTTGTTATTTTTCAACAACCGGAAACACAAAATTAGCATGCGAACGCATAAACTCTAAAGTTGATAATGTAGAGTTTGACTACTACGATATCACATCCTCAGAGGAACCTAATTTTTCTGAGTATGCATTAATTGGGTTTGCAACGTATACTGATTACTTAGAGCCAGGCAAATTAATGACGATGTATATGAAAAGCATCAAAGGAAATGGTAAACCAGCTTTTGTATTTAATACTTTCGGCCAAATGAGTGGCAACACATTAGGTATTATGGCAAAAACAGCAAAAGAATCTGGTTTCAAATTAATCGAGGCACATTCATTACATGTACCTGAAAATTATCCACCATTAATCAAAAATGGTACTACAAACGAAAACTTTCCGACTAGTAAAGATCTTGTTAGTTTTAATGAGTTTATTACTAATCTAAATTCAATATCAAAGCAATTAGATAGTGGACAAACTGTACCTGAAAAATCTGTTAGAATGAAAATCTCAGTAAAACTAATTCAAAAAATAATGGGTGGCTTGAATATGGATGAAATGGGCGTAAAAAATGTCCACAAAAACCAATGTGTAAGCTGTGGTATATGTTCAAAAGTATGTCCTTATGATGCTATTAAAATGGTTAATGACTACCCTGTATTTGATGAATCCAAATGTGAATCTTGTTTTACATGTTTTAATAAATGCCCAACAAAATCGATTTATACTAAAAAACTTGATGGTATTGGTCATTACCCTAAGCCACATGCTAACTTAGTTAATAAAATGAAAGAGGTATAAAAAAAATATTCTTCTAATAATCATTATCTATTTCAATGATTATTGGAAGGATTGCAGCAGGTTTAACTGTTTATGTATTAGTATTATTTTCACACATAAATATTGACCCTTTTTTATATGTAAAAGGGTCAATATTAACTGGAATACCTGAAATAGTAATTCAAATAATTTTAGTTCCAATCATTATTAGATCAATAAAAGCAGAGTGTATATTTCATCAACAGCAATCCTCATGCCATCTTCCATTAATATCTCTCTATTATAACAGTCTAACTTCTTCACATTTCCTACCTTAGTAATATATTGCCCACCAGTTTTTAACACATCCGGTTCAAAATATACAATTTCTATCTGTATAAGGTTCGGAAATTGTGCATCAATCTCCCTTAACTTATCATCAATAACAACTTTTTCCATCTCGTCTAATTCTTTTTTTTGATTTGTATATCTTGCCGCCTCTTTGACTGCAATGTTATGTCCAACAACTGCTGCAAAAGGTGCAAATTGAGCCGCTCTATCTGTAATAGGCATTTGTGCACGGTGACTAGAGACATAATGAGGTAAATGAAGAATATCTTCATAATCTTTTAATTCTTTATGTACTTTATTCTTCATTACTGCTCCTCTCATGATTGTTTTTTTATTACTGTCTAGGCTTTATGACCACCAATTTGATTATTCCGTGATTTAGTTGTGGCACCTTCTTGTAAATTCATTCCTTTTAGAACAGCATTCTTCCCGTACTTCTTTTTAATATCTAACATCGCATGTTGCAGTTTTTTTTCTTTTTCAAGTGCTAAAGCTTCTTTCTTATCTTCTATTTCTTTAGTTTCGTAATCAGTAAACAAATCAACTTGTTCATATGTTATTTTATTTTTTACTGTTTTTTCATCCGTAATATGATTGGCAACAATATTAACCCTTCGAACCAATAGATTTACATTAACAATTTTATCAAAGAGTTCCATAACACTTTCCATAATCAACTTAGTGGATGACGTCATTTTCTTCAAATTCACTGTACCATGGGCATGCTTAGGCACTTGTCTACCATAATGATCAGTTTTCACTTCTCCTTGATATACCTTGCGAATTTCTGGGTTTGTTAGATTCGAAATATCATACCCTATAGTAAGTACCATCTGATCCGCCACTAACCCCTTATCTACTAAATCAAGGACTAATAAATCCGTCATTTCCCTAACAATAAGCCTTGCTTTGTCATTTGGATAAGGAGTATGTAAAACCTGACCGGCTCCTGTACTTTTATTTGTTGGTTTATACGCTTTAATATCTGTCAATGTGCAAGGTTCAAAGCCCCAAGCATGATCAATAAGTAGCTGTGCATTAATTCCAAAAAGTTTATACAATAAATCTTCATTATGAAAATCTTGTTTTTTGCCAAGAGAACATCTTGCAATATCTCCCATAGTATAAAGCCCATGTTCCTCAAGCTTTTTCTTATATCCTTTACCTATTCGCCAAAAATCGTTAATAGGTTGATGCGCCCACAGTAGCTCTCTATAACTCATCTCATTAATTTCCGCAATCCGAACTCCATCATTATCTGCTGGAATGTGTTTTGCTACAATATCCATGGCGATTTTGCATAAATATAAATTAGTGCCAATACCAGCTGTTGCAGTAATACCTACTGTATTTAGAATATCTTTAATTATCTTCTTAGTAAAGTTATATGGATTTAATTTTGCTGTAATAAGATAATTGGTCACATCCATAAACACCTCATCAATAGAATAGACATGTATATCTTCTGGTGCTATGTATTTTAGATAAACGTTATAAATTCGAGTACTATATTCCATATAAAGAGCCATTCTAGGTGGAGCTGCAATATAATCAATAGCAAGGTATGGGGATTTTTCTAATTCTTTAGCATGGTATGAACTACCAGTAAATTTCCTATTTGGTGCATTACTTACCCTTTTTATATTCTCTTCTTTAACCTTTTGAACCACTTCAAATAGTCTAGCTCTTCCTGAAATACCGTAGACCTTTAGTGAAGGTGATACAGCAAGACAGATTGTCTTTTCAGTTCGGCTACTATCTGCTACTACTAGATTTGTTTTCAGTGGGTCTAACTTTCGTTCTACACATTCTACTGAGGCATAAAAAGATTTTAGATCGAT
>JAOZKH010000051.1 GCA_029935405.1 Vallitaleaceae bacterium
GATAATAGTAAGTTTGATGGTGAAGGGTATGAGAAAGTAGTTGTAATATTCTATACAGGAGGAATTAATAGTGCAATACATAGGAAATATATCAGTATTATTTAGTAGGATAAGTAGCTTCATGCTAGAACTACTTATTTTAATCGCATTGGCTTGTTTAGCCATAATTTTATTAAATGTTTTATTTAGGATTTCAAGAAATCGTAAATTTGATCGATTCTCAAAGATATCTGTGATTCTGTTACCAATTGTGATGATAATAATTTATTTTCAATATTTTCACTTTTATGATTTTGAAGAGCCAGACATTAATCAATTAACATATAAAGTAGAAATTTATAATTATGAAAGAGATAGCATAGAGTTGAACAAAAAGCAGAAAGAAGTAGTTGATAGAATTATTCAAAATGGACATTATAAATCTTCTTTTGAACCATTGTATAGTTATCAAACACTT
Organism: Vallitaleaceae bacterium; assembly: GCA_029935405.1. Classification (GTDB taxonomy): domain Bacteria; phylum Bacillota; class Clostridia; order Lachnospirales; family Vallitaleaceae; genus UBA1351. The sequence continues at coordinate 458 of JAOZKH010000051.1, forward strand.
AAAAATCAGATTGAGCTTAGTATTTATAATCCTGAAAATCCAAGAGATATACTGTATATAATTTTTAATGGCGAGGAAATGAATGTTGTATTCTCTCCAGAGTTAAAAAATCAATTAATCGTCGAAATAAACGTTGAAGAGTTATATAATTACTTGATTTTAGAATTTGATTAACTGAAAAAGACCGTCAAAAGACAGTCTTTTATTTAATCCATGTTAATACACTGGTTATTTTCCTATAGTAATATTGATAGACTCTTCTATTTTATCAATATTAGACCCATCAACATTTAACCATACAACTTTAATTCCTAAAGTGTATTCACCTTTTTTTAAATTACTAAATATTTTAGTACCTTCATTTATTCTGATTTTTTCGTATACCCATTAATAACTAAATATCCACCGACAAGTATTAATAATACGCTTAATATTGCAGAAACATTAATATTAGCTACAATGTTTCCAGCTAAAAATATACCGCCAATTCCACATAAAATAGTTGAAGCTATTAGTACACCTTTTTCTCTTTTTCCAAATATATAAAGTTGTAATAATCCAAAAGCTGGTGCTATAATAAATAGCGGCCAAGTAATACTCATTAAACGCCAACCAAAAATTACATTCAAAAGAAAATTCACACCAACAACTAATAAAACACCTCCTGGTACTAATAATCCTGGTGAAGTCCTACTTCCGCTAAAGTAAGCATATTCAAATCCCAAACCAATACCAAGAATAATTATCGGCCAAAGATACTGCCATACATTAATACTTATTAGCCCAAAACTCCCTAATAAAAGCCATCCCCCAAAAATAACCAAAATTAATCCAATCCATTTCTTTCCATCTAAATTCATTATTTGCTCCTTTCAAATTCGCAAATTCATCTATGTTTTATAATATACATATTCTAACTTAATTTTCTTAAAATTAAGTTTCTATTATATGATAATTTGATTAGAATTATAATATCTTCGCTAGCTATCACATTAACGATTTGATACAATATAACAATATAGAAAAGAAACTAAGGAGATTTGTTATGATTAGAGCATTTAAAGGTAGTTATATACGATTTGAAGACGAAGCCTCTAAGAGGAATGGTTCTCTTATTATTATAGAAATTTTAAACAAAAAAAAGGATTCCATTCAACTTATAGTCTGTAATGAAACCCATTTATTACTTGCTACAACTGTTAATTCTATTACTGAAATTTCTGGTTATCATCGTTATACTCCTGAAACTTCAGCTATCTCACCATTTGGACTTGGTGGATTGTCAAAACTCTCCACTAATTCAAAAGAAGGTATGCTTGAAGGAATTGCTGCTGCTGCACATATTGAGTATAAGCCACTTGCCATTAATTTTGGTCGTGGCTTACTTGAAATTGAAAATGACTATATTTTTCTACTTGATTAGAATTAAACGCCTAGTTTATTTAAACGTAATTGTTCTCGTTCTGTGTAATTAGATGTAGATACATATCCTTCAAGAGGTAAAATTTTCTCATGAATAGCATCAATAATCCAACTTGGTTGAGGGAAGAAGCTGTTTTCAAGTTCATACGCTGGTGTAATCCAGTTCTTAGCACCTACAACTACTGGTGGTGCATCTAAATCATCAAAAGCCATTTCACTAATATTTTGAGCCATATCCTTCATGTGTGATCCACGTTCACAAGCATCACCTACAATAACAATTCTTCCTGTCTTCTTAACAGATTCAAGAACTTTTTCGTAGTTAAACGGTACAATTGTTCTTGCATCAATTATTTCAGAACTAAGGCCATGCTTTTCTTCTAATTCTTTAGCCGCTTCAATAGCTCTGTATAATGTTGCACCAATAGTTAATATTGTCACATCACTACCAACTCGCTTAATATCTGGTTCGCCTATTTCTATTTCATAGTATTCTTCTGGAACACCCGCTTCATTAAAGAGTTCAGGTGTATCATATAATCTTTGACTTTCAAAAAATATTACTGGATCTGTGCCTGTAAGCGCTGTATTCATAAGTCCTTTTGCATCATATGGTGTTGCAGGGAATACACATTTAAGACCTGGAATATGTGCAGCTAATGCTGTCCAGTCTTGTGAATGTTGTGCACCGTACTTTGATCCAACCGAAACTCTTAGTACAACTGGCATTTTAAGTTTACCTGCACTCATTGCTTGCCATTTAGCCATTTGGTTAAATACTTCATCTCCTGCTCTTCCAAGGAAGTCGCAATACATTAATTCTACTAATACTCTACCACCACTCATTGCATATCCTACTGCTGAACCAACAATAGCCGCTTCTGCTATTGGAGAGTTAAATAATCTGTGATATGGTAGGGCTTCCGTCAAACCTCTATAAACAGCAAATGCACCGCCCCAATCTCTATTCTCTTCACCATAAGCAATAAGTGTAGGATCTTCATAGAAACGATTAATAATTGCTTCAAAAATAGCATCTCTGTATTGGAACTGCTTTAATTTTGGCACTGGTTTACCATTAAGAGTAGCTGTCCTTACCTTACGACTATTTCTAATTACTTGCTCATTTTCTTTAAGTGGTTGAAGAACATCCACTGGTCTATCTTCCATTTTCTCGACTTTTGTATTTGAGAACATATATTTTGAAATTGAATCAGGCTCTTTAACAAGATCCATTCTTGGAGAAATATCATAATCAATCGCCATCTTCATTATTTTTGTCATTCGCTCTTTAACACTTGCTAACATAGTATCAAAATCATCTGATACCGCAACACCTGCTTTTATTAAGTTAAGTCTGTATTCAATCAATGAATCATTATCTTGCCAAGCTTCAACTTCCTCTTTTGTTCTATAACTAGAAGCATCTGAAGGAGAATGACCTGAAACTCTATAAGTTAATGTATCAAGAAGAACAGGTCCATTATTCTCATCAAGAATCTTCTTCTTACGTTTGATTGCATCAATAACAGCTAGAGGATTATAACCATCAACACGTTCAGAGTGCATTTGCTCAGGATTAACACCTGCACCAAATCTTGCTAACATTTTATAACCCATGGTCTCACCATTAGTTTGTCCACCCATACCATATTGATTGTTAAAGAAGTTGATAATCAGCTTAAGTCCACCTTGCTTATCACCTTCCCATAATTTCTTAAATTGATCCATTGTAGCAAATGCAATACCTTCCCAAACAGGTCCACAAGCAAGAGAAGCATCACCAATATTTGCAATAACTATTCCTTTTTTACTATTTACTTTCTTAAAAAGTGCTGCACCTACTGAAATGTCTGCAGAACCTCCTACGATTGCATTATTAGGATAACTACCAAAAGGAAGGAAGAATAAGTGCATCGAGCCACCAAGACCTCTTTGGAATCCAGTTTTACGAGCAAAGTTTTCTGCTAAAATACCATATAATAAGAAATCCATTGCAAGCTCTTTAACCGTATCATGTTTCCCCATTTTCTCTACAATACGAAGAATTTGTCCATCAAAATATTCTTCCATAACTTCCATTAATTCTTTATCTGTTAGTTTTTCTATTGCAGATAAACCTTTTGCTAAAATTTCACCATGTGATCTGTGAGAACCAAAGATAAAATCATCTTTGTCTAATAAATAAGCTTGTCCAACACTTGATGCTTCTTGACCAATTGATAAGTGAGCTGGTCCTGGGTGATTATATTCAACACCGTTATATTCATTAGTTGTTTTAATCGAGTTTAACATTGTTTCAAATTCACGAATAATTGCCATATCTCTAAAGATACGCATAAAATCTTTGTTTGAAAAATTGCCTTTCTCTTCTTCAATTGTTTTATCGTATTGGTTCACTGGAATGTCTGTAAATGTAATTTTAGATTTTGCTCTTAAAATTTTTGGATCTAAATGTTGACTTTTTGGCATAATATGCTCCTTTTCCTTTTTTGTTTATGGTTTCTTCTGATTCTAATTTCTAATGATTATAATTGACTTAATTATTTTATAATTCAAACAATGCTTCTCTAATCACTTCACTTACTGTTGGATGAGGGAATACTAGTTCTTTAATATCATCTACCTTAAGCTCTGTCTCAATCATAAGTCCTGCACCATATATCATTTCTGATACATAACTACCTATCATGTGTACACCAATAATGCGATCATACTTTGCATCTACTACTACTTTGACAATTCCATCACCTTTTTCTGTCTCAGCAATATAACGACCACTATAAATCATTGGTAATTGCACAGTCTTAATGTCATATCCCTTTTCCTTAGCAGTTACTTCTGTTTCTCCAACGGATGCAACTTCAGGGTATGTATATATTACTGACGGGATTGCACTGTATCTCATATAATCTTTTTTGTTTAATATTGTATTCACACATACTTCTGCTTCTCTATAAGCTGTATGAGCTAACATTGATTTACCATTTACATCACCAGCTGCAAATACACCTGAAATATTTGTTCTTGAAAAAGCATCTGTTGGTACTGTTCCTCTTATAGTTTCAACACCGATTTTTTCAAGTCCAAGTTCTTCTGTAAACGCTCTTCTACCTATACTTAGTAATATTTTATCACCATCTACAGTTGTTTGTTGTCCATCTTTTTCATAGGTAACTGCACCATCTTTCACTTCTACAACCTTAGATTGTAAGAGAAACTTAATACCTTTTTTCTCAAGTGATTTTTTAAGAATTGAACCTATTTCTTCATCTGTTTGCCCTGCAATATGATCTAACATCTCTATTACTGTAACATCACTGCCTGCCGCTACGTAATAGGAAGCCATTTCAAGTCCTATTACGCCTCCACCAATTACTGTTAACTTGTTAGGAACTTCTGTCAATTCAAGAATTTCTCGATTAGTTAATGTATATCCTGCTTCAACTGAATCTTTTAAACCTAAAATCCCCGGTACAACAGGAACCGAACCTGTAGCTATCAATAATTGTTTTCCGATGTATTGTTCAGAAGCTGCTTCAATTACAAATCCTTCTGAGTTTCTTTCTATGATTGTCGCCGCTTCTTTAATAACTTTTACTTTGTGTTTCTTCATTTTAGCAGCGACACCACCAACTAGCATATCTACAACTTTACTTTTACGTTTCATGACTTTTTGATGATCGATTTTTGCTCCTTCAATCTCAACGCCATACTGACTACCATGTATCGCTTTTTCATATATTTTTGCTGAATTTAGAAGAGCTTTTGAAGGAATACATCCTTCATTTAAACATACTCCACCTAAACTTCTTTTTTCAAATAATAAAACTTTTAGTCCTGCATGGCCTGCTCTTTCTGCAGCCACATAACCTGCCGGACCGCCTCCAATAACGATTAAATCAAACATAACTGCCTCCTATTGCATTAATAAAATAGTGAAATTTTCAAGTGCCTTGTTAAGTTCTTGAAGGAATCTAGCAGCCGGAGCACCATCAAGTGCACCATGATCAAATGTTAAGGACAATCCCATAGATGGGTATGTTACTAATTCACCATCAATTTCTTTAACTCTTTGTGTAATAGTATTAACACCAAGAATACCTGTTTGTGGTGGATTAAGAACCGGTGTGAACGATTCGATACCAAATGTCCCTAAATTCGTAATTGTGAAGCTTGCTCCAGATAATAAATCCGGATTTATTATACCTTCTTTAGCTTGTATTGCAACTTCTTTAACTGCTGCCGCTACACTAACAAGAGATCTAATATCTGCATTAAAGACTGTTGGAACTAATAAACCTCTTTCAGTATCCACTGCAATTCCCATATGAACATGGTCAAAATAACGCATTGTATCTCCTAAGAAATGTGCGTTTAACGCCGCATGATTTTTAAGTACTCTAGATACAGCAAATATAATCATATCATTAAGTGTTACGTTTACTTCTATATCGCTAGCTTTTAACTTTTTACGAAGTGCCACTATTTCAGTTGCATCAAATGATGCTGTTAATGTTACTTGTGATGTAGTTTGTAGTGAATTTGACATTGCTTTTGAAATCATTTTTCTAATGTTTGGAATTTTTTCGTCTCTATATCCTAATTCTGATGGTAATTCTACACCTGTCACTTGTGTTGTTACTGCGCCAATGTCGTCAACTGCCATTCGTCCGCCAATGCCTGTTCCAGATGTTTGAAGTTTTTCACCACTAGAAAGTGCCGCTGACGTTGCATAGATACCAAGTTCTTTAAGCTTTAATATATCTCTTTCAATCACTCGTCCATTAGGACCAGTTGCTTGCGCTTTTGAAATATCTATATTAAGTTTTGATGCAAGATTTTTAGCTCTTGGTGATACTTTGTCTGATCCACTTGAAATAATAACTTCTTCAGTTGTTACTTCTTTATTTGTATCTTTAGAAGCTGTATCTTCTTCAACAACTTCATCTGCATCTCTTTGATCAAACTCTGAAGTACTCTCACCTTCATTTCCAATAACACATACATTTATAAGGCATGGAACATCATCCCATTCTTCATAAAATTTGACCAACATAGTACCTTCAACGGTTGCCTCTTCTTCAAAAGATGCTTTATCTGTCTCATAAGAAAACAACACATCTCCTACTACTACTTTTTCGCCTACTTCTTTATGCCACTTTGTTACAATGCAACTTTCAACAGACTGCCCTTGCCTAGGCATGATTACTGGTATAGCCATAATATCTCCTTTATACTTGATAAATTTATTGTAAATTACTATTAACTTATTTCTTCTAAGGTTAAAGTGTTAAAACTAAGCTTCTCTAATTCTATCTTCTAATGATATATATAAATCTTCTTTACTTACTTCATATGATGGTATATCAAACAGCGTTTCAAATTCACGCCTAATGTGATGCTTCATTTGCTCTATATCATAAGGTTTACCTATTAATTTTTCTATTGATGTAACGCCTCTATCTTTTAATCCACATGGAATAATCCAATTATAGTGATTAAGATCAGTGTTTACATTCATTGCAAAACCATGCATTGTAACTCGATGATTTACTGCAATGCCAAGTGCTGTAAGCTTATTTTTACCAACAAATACGCCTGTATACTTTTTATCTTCTGTATGAGACTCTATATTAAACTCATTTTTAAGTATATTCGTAGTCACTTGTTCAAGTTTCTTAACAACACTTCTTATTCCACGACCTTTTGAGTCAATATTCATAATAATATAGCCTATAACTTGACCCGGCCCTAAATAAGTTACATCACCACCACGGCTTGTTTCGTATACTTTAATACCATGTTTTTGTAGAGTTTCTTTTGAAGCTAGAATATTGTTTTCATCTGTTCGAATACCTTTAGTCAAAATAGGTTCATGCTCTAGTAATAATAAAGTATCATCACATAGATTTTGAATCCTTTGTGTTTGAATTTTTTTTTGCAATTGCAGACTTTCTTCAAAGTCCATTTTGTGTAAATTGATAATTCTCAACATACCCTAATCCAACTTTCCATATTATCAAAATATCTCTCATGATATATTTTAACATAAAAATGTTAATTTGTCACATTATTTATAAAAAAATCTATATGATAATAGGAATAAATTTGAATAAACAATTTAAGAATAAGCCCTGCTAATAAGAAGGGCTTATTCTTTCACTAAAGCATAGTTTTAGTTATATCATTTATTTACCTGAAAAATATTTGTTTAGAACCATTTATGTTTTTCTATATCGTCTATTAAGCATAATCCACCAGGAACGACAGCCCACTTTGGTGCTTCCTCGCCTTTAATTAGTTTATCTAGTGTAGAAACACCTAGTCCACCTTCAACAAATGGATCTTGTATTGATGTACCTAGTAGTGAACCATCTATAATTGACTCTTTAATAATAAGGTCATTTCCTGCTGCAACTCCTAACACTTTCCCTTTTAGACCTGCTGCATCTAAAGCTGCAAGAGCACCTTGCCACATTCCACCATCTTGACAAACTACCAAGTCAATATTCTCAGCTCCATATTTTGTTATGAAGTCTTCCATCATTACCATAGATTTGCCTGGATCCCAATCTGAATATTGATGATCGTTCAAAATAGTAATATTATTTTCTTCAAAAGTACTATAAATTGATTCAGTTAACTGCATAGTGTAACTAGATCCAGCTGCACCTTCAATATAAACCACATTACCACCATCAGGTAAATAGTCAACTGCCATTTGAGCGATGTTACTACCGATATCTCTAAAATCTGATGCAATTGTAGATGGTACTAACTCTTCAACAGCAGGATCAACAGTTGTATTTAATACTACCCATGGTAATCCTGTAGAAACTAAATAATCAACTACAGGAGGTGTAGATGCTTCATCTGCTGGAAAATAAATCAAAGCATCATATCCTTCAGCAACAGCAGCTTTAAATTGAGCAAGTTGCTTATCTGCACTACCTTCACCATCAACAATTTGAATTTCATATCCAAGTCTCTCTGCCTCAATATTAACACCTTCATTTAAAGGTGCACAATATGGTGCAGTATAATAAGCATTTGACATAAATATTCTTAAAGGTTCATCTGCTTTTTCATCTGTTTTTTCTTCTGCTTTTTCCTCTGTTGCTACATTTTCTGTTTTTTCTTTACTGTCAGAGCTAGTTTCGTTTTCAGTACATCCAACAAAAAGGCTAACAATAAATAATGCTACTACCATAATAACTAACCACTTCTTTTTCATCTTTCTACCTCCATTTTTATTTATTGTATTTACTACAATAATAATCACAATATTTCCACTATGCTTTTGTATGTTACTATTTATTTTTTTTCTTTATTACCGTATCAATTATTATTACTGCAATTAGAACAATTCCTCTTATAAGTTGTTGAAAATATCCTTCTACACCAAGTAATGTTAATGCATTAAATAATACAGACATTACTAAAAGTCCGATGACGGTTTTAGCAACCCCACCATTTCCTCCTGATAGACTTGTTCCACCTATAACCGTTGCTGTTACTGCGTACAATGCAAGATCTTTTCCATAAAGTGCTGAACCTGCTTGAACTCTCACGCAAAGTAGAATTCCAGCTAAAGCTGAACAAAATCCAACTATTACGAATATAATAAATTTATAATAATCAACATTTATTCCTGTCAATTTAGCCACATGATAATTTCCACCTGTTGCGTATATATTTCTTCCAAATCTTGTTTTTGCAAGTATAAGAATAAATACAATAAGTGCAATTACAAATATGATTGGGGTTAATGTAATACCAGCAACATTAAAAGCTCCAATAGCAATTAAAGTTTCATTACTAGTATTTATTGGTGAACCACCAGTATAAAAAAACGTTAATCCTTTTATAATAGTCATTGTTGCTAACGTTACAACAAACGCATTTAGTTTGACTTTTGAGACTAGAAAACCATTTACCATCCCCATTAATATTCCACTAATCAATGTTAAAAAAAATGCTGGTATCAAGCCTAATGTATTAGTAATACTAATAAAAAACACAGTGGCCCATCCAAAAATGGATGATGCTGAAAGATCAAATTCACCACCAATTATTGCAACAGTCATTGCAAAAGCAACAATTCCATATACTGACATTTCCGTTAATATATTTGTAATATTTCCCCAACTATAAAAGGAAGGTTTTGATATTACCATGAATACAATAAATGCTAATAACAATACTGTAACTGCTCTTTTTTTAAGAAATATAACTAGCTTATTATTAATATCATTTGTTATACTATAACTTTTCATTTGCTAGCTCCTTCTCTTTAGCCTTTCTGTTCAAAATATCTAGTGAAACTGACAATATAATTATCACACCAGTTACCATCATTTGCGGATATGCTGTTATATTTAAAACATTTAAAGCATTTCGCATTACACCTAGAATTATTGCTCCAAGAACAGTTTTTACTATACTTCCATTACCACCTAATAGGCTAGTACCTCCAACTACAACTGCAGCAATAGCATCAAGTTCAAACCCCATACCTCCGGCTGGATTAGAAGAAATAACTCTTGAAGTTAATACAATACCTGCAAAACCTGCAAGTAACCCTGAAATCATAAAATATGCTGTTCTGTTTGCTACAACACGTATTCCTGACATTTTTGCAGCCTCAATATTTCCACCAATAAAACACATTTGTCTACCGAATTTTGTTTTAGTTAAAATAAATTGCATCCCTATGGCTATAACAATAAATATTACTATTGGAACAATACCTTTTCCAATAGATTTATATATACCTGGTTTTATTCTTCCAGCAACAAATAATCCACCTGATGCAAATAAAGCAAGTGCGGCAACTACTGTTTGGGTACCATACGTAATTATAAAAGCTTCTCCCATTTTTCCATTTATTAATGAAATCAATATTCCATTAACAAACCCTACGCTAACTCCAATCAACAAAGCATATATAATCGCTAAAGCCTCTCCTCCACCATTATTTATTGTACTAATTGCAACAACTCCAGAAAGAGATACAATAGAACCAACCGAAAGATCGAATGCACCGGAAATAATTACAAAAGTCATACCACAAGCTACGATACCAATAATAGATACTTGACGAATAATATTTATAAAATTTCCTATTGTAAAAAAATTCGTCTCAATGATACTTGTTATAATAATAATTATTATTAATGCTATTAATACACCGTAACTTCTTAATACATTAGCAATGTACTTTCCTTTTATGTCTTGAATCTTTAACATAATTCCTCCTCGCAAAATTTTAGTTAATAATCATCTGCATTACATCTTCTCCTGATGCAGATTCACCTAATAATTCTCCTTTGATTTCCCCTTCATGCATTACTAAAATTCTATCACTCATACCTAAAACCTCTGGTAGCTCAGATGAAATCATTATTATAGATTTACCTTCTGCAACTAATTTATTCATTAGACAATAAATTTCATATTTTGCTCCTACATCTATTCCTCTAGTAGGTTCATCTAATATTAAAATATCCGCATTAGAAAATAACCATTTTGCCAATACCACTTTTTGTTGGTTTCCTCCAGATAAATTAACCACTTCTTGTTTATGGGATGGGGTTTTGATTTTTAATTCCTCAATAAAGCGCTTTGCTACATCTTTTTCTTTTCTGCTATTTAAGATTCTTTGGCTTGTCACATTATTTAGATTTGTAATTGTAATGTTATTTGTCACACTAAAATCTAGTACTAAACCTGTTTCTTTTCTATCTTCTGTAACCATACCTATAGAATTGGCTTTCCCATCTCGTGTAGAACGAAGTTTAATTACTTTACCATTTATTTTGATGTTACCTTTATCAAAGCGCTCGGCACCAAAAATTGCTTCTGCTAGTTCCGTTCTCCCTGACCCAACAAGTCCTGCAATTCCTAATATTTCACCTTTTCTTAAATCAAATGAAATATTTTTGAGTATTTTAGTTCTGTACAGATTTTTGACTTCCATTACTTTTTCACCTGGTAAAATTGTACGTTTTGGGTATTCTACATCTACAGTTCTACCAACCATTTTCTCAATTATCATATCTTTTGTAATTGCTGATACAGGATTAACATCAATTACTTTTCCATCCCTTAATACGGTTACTGTGTCGCAAATTTCAAATATTTCTTCCAGTTTATGTGATATATATATTATTGTTACGCCTTTTGCTTTAAGTTCTTTAATTATTTTAAAAAGCATTTTTTCTTCACTTTTTGTTAATGATGATGTTGGTTCATCCATAACTATGATTTTAGAATTAAAAGATAATGCCTTTGCTATTTCTACAAGCTGTTTTTCAGCTGTACTTAATTCACCTACAACTCTTCTTACATCAAAAGAAAAACCTAAACTTTTTAGCAAGCCTTGAGCTTTTATTCGCATATTTCGCCAATCTACGATTTTAGGACGATTTAATCCTCCCAAAAAAATGTTTTCTGCTACAGATAGTGTATTAATCAAATTAAACTCTTGAAAGATAATACTTAATCCTTTATCTTGTGCATCGTTAACACCCGAAATATTTGTTTTTGTACCATCTAAATACATTTCTCCACTATTAGCCTTTATTACTCCATTTAATATTTTCATTAAGGTGGATTTTCCTGCTCCATTTTCACCTACTAAAGCATGTACTTCGCCTTTTTTTACACCAAATGAAACATTATCTAAAGCTATTACACCGGGAAATGTCTTAGTTATTCCTTTCATTTCCAATACATATTCATTCATGAAATATAAACCTCACTTAATTGTTATTTCAACTATATTTGAATATAAGATTTTATAGTTATACACCTTAGGTCAGACCCAATGTCAAGAAGGCATTATATTTAAGTGCTTTATTTAGGTTAATAATTAGATTTATGTTTACAAGATTTATTAGGAAATACGATTATATTTACTTTGTATTATATTTCAGTTATACTTGTGACTTACTAATATTGATATTAATATATTCGCAATTAGTACAAAAAAACTATATTAATAAATATAATATTCGCTTAATTCAAACTTTTATAAATGAAAGGATTAATATAAACATGAAACCATTTAATGAAATTAACATTAATGGAAAAGAAAAGATAAAATATATTCTTTGTGATATTGATGATACTATTACAACAGATGGAAAACTTTCATCCGAAGCATATAATGCATTGTGGCAATTATATAACTCTGGTTATCATGTTATTCCAGTTACTGGGCGACCAGCCGGTTGGTGTGATATGATAATAAGACAGTGGCCTGTAAAGGCAATCGTAGGTGAAAACGGCGCTTTTGTATATTACTTTGATGACAATCAGTTAAAAAGTTTTCCTCATCCCTCAGTAGCTACAATAGATATTCAAAAAAAGCTTGAGGAAGTAAAAACAGAAGTATTTAAACAAATACCTGAGTGCAGAATTTCAAAGGATCAGTTTTCTAGAATTTACGATCTTGCAATTGACTTTAATGAAGATCCTCCATATTTAGGTTTTGAAGTTGCAGAAAAAATAAAAAATATATGCACCAAAATGGGCGCTGAAGCAAAGGTAAGCTCTATTCACGTAAATACTTGGTTTGGAAAATATAACAAGCTATCTATGACTGAATTATTCATGATAGAAGTTCTAAAAGAAAATAATATTAAAGAGAAAATTTTATTTTTTGGTGATTCACCAAATGATGAACCTATGTTTGAATATTTCCCAAACAGTTGTGGTGTAGCAAATATTAAACCTTTTATTAAAAGCATTACACACTTACCTACATACATTACATCTAAAGAAAGTGGTGAAGGATTTGCTGAAGCAATAACTCACTTTTTATCTATAGGTAAGTAAATGAATTAGATAAAACATTTCATATACAACAATTTTTTAAATGTCCACATATTGTGGACACATATTACTATCTACTTTGTTATAATATATTCAGAAGCATAATTATTGCTTTAAATATATTATAGGGAAAGGATTTTATGCAAAACATATCTATAACTAAGCCTAGATTATCTTTACAAGTTGATCTTGTATTTAAGGCGCTGTTTGGTCAAGATACAAAAGAATCTAAAGAACTTTTAATCGATCTTCTTAATACAATACTCACCTCAAATGATGACGAAAAAATCACTTCAGTAATTCACAAAAATCCATTTAATATTCAAACTCATATTGATGATAAATCGACCATACTTGATATCAAAGTAAAAACTCAATCTGGAGATTTGATTGATGTTGAGATGCAAATGATTCACAATTCATATTTTCACAAACGAAGCCTATATTACTGGGCAAAGCTACACTCAACTCAATTAGAAAGATCAGAGGACTTTGATAAAATCAAAAAAAGTATTTGTATTAATATTGTTGGTACAAAAGCAATAGAAGATATAAAAGATAGTCATGTTCAATACAGTGTCCTAGATCTTAGGTCTCATATTCCGTTATGTAACGACTTAGAAATTCACTATATACAACTTCCATATATAAATGATACAATAAAAGTAGAAACTATGGATCGACTTACAGAGTGGATGACCATTATCAAAAACATTCATCTTCTAGAGAAAGCGTCGATTATTAATGAAATCATTTCAAAAGAAAGTGTGTTGAATATGGCATATGATGAATATTCAAAAATTAGTGAAGACGAATTGTTAAGAGAACAATTAGAAGCTCGTCAAAAGTTTATTTGGGATATGAATACAGCCAAAGCTTATGCTCGTCGAGACGGACTGGCTGAAGGGTTGGCTGAAGGGTTGGCTGAAGGGTTGGCTGAAGGGTTGGCTGAGGGGTTGGCTGAGGGTAAACTTAAGGGTAAGCTTGAAGGTAAACTTGAAGGTAAACTTGAAGGTAAGCTTGAATCCTTGCAAAATGTCGCTCTAAAAATGTTAAAAAATTCGATCCCCATTGAAATGATTTGTACTATTACTGAGTTTACAGAAAAAGAAATACTAGATTTATCAAAAAATCAATAGAAGATTTAACAATGTCTTTATCCTTTTAACAAAGGCTCTATATAGATGCCTTTAGGACTTCTAAGCGACTTCCTTCATCTATTATTTCAAGAGCAATCAATTGATCGATAACATTCCCAAAAGCTGTTGCTTCTTTAGGGCCAAGAAATACCTTTTTATTAGAATATTTCTCTATCAATTCACATAATAATAAATCTTGAACACCGCCACCGAACATATATACAGAATTATATTTTTTATCAACTGCTGATTCAATTTGTGATAATGTTGTTGCAATTTGTTTTGCTAAACTTTGCTCTATCACTTTAACTATTTCACCAATTGATTCAGGTACTTGTTGATTAGTTTCCTTACAATAATTTTTTACTTTATTTGGCATATTACCTGGCTCAAAAAATCTCTGGTCTAAAATATCAATATATGCTTCTATTTGGCTTTCTCTAGCTAATTTAATCATTTCCGGATAATCTATATCTTTACCAATTTTATGCCAATGTTTCTTTGATTCTTGCAAAATCCATAGACCTACATGATTTTTAAGTAGGTTTACATTTGGAAATTTTCCACCTTCATTAGTTAAATCGTATGCGATAACCTTATCATTCATCGTAACTGCCTTTTGTTTAGAACCAACAATAATCCATGTTCCTGTAGCTATAAAGAGAAAATCATCTTCTTCAGTTGGAATTGCTCTAATGCCAGCAGCCGTATCATGACTAGTTACAGCCACGACTTTCAATGGGTTGATTTTTAGTTCATCAATAATTGTCTGTTTTACTTGACCTACAATAGTTCCTGAACCAATTACTTCTTTGAAAATTTTTTTTGGAAATTTTAATTCATCAATAAATTCCCAATTCCATTCTTTTGATTTGTAATCATATAATTGAGTTGTTGATGCAATGCTAAATTCTGAATACATTTTGCCAGTTAAAAAATAATTAAATAAATCTGGTGTGTTAAGCATTGCAGCAACATCATCATACCTTAAGAGCTTTTCACTGATAAGTTGGTTTACTGTATTGTAAGTAACACAATCCATTCCTGTTCTTCTTTTTAAAGTTTCTTTATCATATTTAGACAATAGCTGTTTCATACCTTCAGCAGCTCTGTCATCTCTATATTGTATAGGATTACCTAATAAATCTCCTTCTTCAGATATCAATCCATAATCTACACCCCAGGTATCAATACCTATACTTTTGATATTATAACCTTTCTTTTTTGCTTGAACTAAAGCAGTTTGTAATTCATGAAAAAGCCTTGGAAAATCCCAATATACATATTGGCCTAACCTTACTGGGTCATTAGTAAAACGATGAACTTCATGTAACTCAATCTTTCCATCTTCATATATCCCAACAATAGCACGTCCGTTACTAGCTCCAAGATCAAATGCCATTACATGGGATTGATCCGTATTTGTTG
>JAOZKH010000175.1 GCA_029935405.1 Vallitaleaceae bacterium
CTGCTCCATATACATTTAGTATTAGTGTTAAACTAGGCGCGCCTGGAGAGTATATTTTTGGAGCTAATAATACTTCAACAATTCATTATACGAATTTAAATGGAGACACAGTACATAAGTTCTTTGCTCCGAGTACTTTAACAGTGAATGATGCTGTACCAACAATTGAAACAGAATATGTTAACACGCTTGTAATAACAGAAGGCATTGAGAATTTTGGCAGACCAATACATGTTAAAACAGATGGTGGTGGATCTGAAATCGTGGCGATTTATATGAAGAAATTAGAAAACCAAACTACTGCTGATGCCAGTGATTTTATTGGAGATAATAGCGAAAGTAACGAGTTGTTGTTAGCATATGGTGCAGACTCTGAAATAGTAACACCATTTACTTTATCCAATGATAAACCAGAAGAATATAAAGATTTTGGAAACTATATTGTTTCTCAAAAAACAGAATATTTCTTAGTTTCTGAAAATGGTTATTATGCAATATATACAATTAATGAATCTGGCAACGAAACTGTTGAAATAGTATTTATTAACTCAATTATCAAAAAATTACCTGATAATATTTAAGCAAATATAACAAGACTAACAAAGGGCTACTGATAATAGTAGCCCTTTTCGCAATTAAGACGGACAGGAGATTGAATGTATAACAAAAGACATGAATTAATGGATGATAAAGTAAAGCGCAAAAAGATTTTGATGGATATAATTAATAGTAAGGAGTATAAACCTTTAAAAATCAAAGGTTTTAAAATGCTACTTAGTTTAGATCAAGAACAAACAGATGAACTTGAAGTATTATTACAAGAATTAATTGATGAAGGAAAATTAGTTATTACTAATAAAAATAAATATATTTTGAATGAAGATAAGAATTATATGGTGGGAAGTTTTGTTTCGCATCAAAAGGGCTTTGGATTTGTTGAAATTGAAGGAAGAGATAATGATGTGTTTATATCTAAAAACTTCGTTAATGGGGCTTATCATGGTGATATGGTAGCAGTTAATGTTATTGCACCTAAAAGTGACAAAAAGCGTGAAGAAGGGGAAATAGTAAGGATTATTAAACGAGGGATAACACAGATAATCGGTACTTATGAACCAAGTCAAAATTTTGGATTTGTTATTCCGGACCATAAGAAGTTTCATAAAGATATTTTTATTGCTAAAAGTAAAAGTTTTGGTGCAGTAAAAGGACATAAAGTAGTGGTTAAGTTAACAAATTGGGGTGATGAGAACAAAAAACCTGAAGGAGAAATCACAGAGATAATCGGGCATATTAATGATCCTGATACAGAAGTAAAAGCTATAATAATGGCATATGACCTTCCTACTGTTTTTCCAGATAAAGTAATGGAACAGGTTAAAGATATTCCTACAAAATTAACAGATGAAATGATTCAAGCAGAAAATCACCGTGAAGATTTACGACAGATACTAACAGTGACAATTGATGGAGCAGATGCTAAAGATCTCGATGATGCTATTACTTTAAGAAAAACTGATAATGGTTATGAATTAGGCGTTCACATTGCAGATGTTACACACTATGTTAGAGAAAATTCACCACTTGATAAAGAAGCTTTATTTAGAAGCACAAGTGTATATCTTGTTGATAGGGTTATCCCTATGCTTCCACATAGATTATCAAATGGTATATGTTCTCTAAATGCAGGAACTGATAGATTTGCTCTTAGTTGTATTATGTCTATTGATAAAAATGGTAAAGTGGTTGATCACAGAGTGATTGAATCATTAATTAATGTTGATGAACGTATGACATACAATGATGTTGCCAAAATAATTGTTGAGCAAGATGAAGACTTAATAGTACGGTACAAAAATTGTCTAGATATGTTTGATACAATGAAAGAACTTCAGAGTATACTCAAAGATAGAAGAAGAGTGCGTGGTGCTATTGACTTTGATTTTCCAGAAGCAAAATTCATATTAGATGATGATGGTAGAATAAAGGAGATAAAGCCTTATGATAGAAGTATAGCAACTAAAATCATAGAGGAATTTATGTTGTTAGCCAATGAAACAATTGCTGAAGATTTCCATTGGCAACAAATACCTTTTTTATACAGAACGCACGAAGACCCTGATCCTGAAAAAATCAGAAACCTTGCAGAGTTTATACATAATTACGGTTATAGTATTAAGGGAATGGGTAATGAAGCACATCCTAAGGAAATTCAAAAGTTGTTACAAGAAATCAAAGGAAGTGAACAAGAAACAGTTATTTCAAGATTGGCACTTCGCTCAATGAAACAGGCAAAATATACAACATCTAGCGATGGCCACTTTGGTCTTGCTACTGAGTTTTATACACATTTTACTTCACCAATAAGAAGGTATCCAGACCTTCAAATTCACAGAATAATCAAAAAGGTTATTAAAGGTAAGTTTGATGATGATACTTATGAGCATTATGAAAAAATACTTGAGCATATTGCAATAAATACATCTAGACTTGAGAGAAGAGCAGAAGAAACTGAAAGAGAAGTTTCTAAGTTCAAAAAATGTGAGTTTATGGAAGACAAGGTAGGTCACATGTTTAGCGGTGTAATATCTGGACTGACTAATTGGGGAATCTATGTTGAATTACCAAACACAGTAGAAGGTTTAATACCGATGATGAAACTTCATGATGATTATTATAATTATGATGAAAAAAATATGTGTATAATTGGTGAAAGAACAGGTCGTATCTTTAGATTAGGGGACTTAGTTTCAGTAGAGGTACAATCTGTTGATAAAAGGATGAGAACTATTGACTTTGCACTAGTTTATGATGAATTAAAAGAAGAGGAATATACTATATAAATATTTATTATGATAGAGAAAATAACTTTATGTCATAATGTAGTAACACAATTGTTACTGTTTTGTTATTGTACTTTTTAATATGTATGATATAATGTATTTTACGTGTTTAGAAAGTTTACTTAGTTTTGACACCTTAACTATTAAGTTTAGTTTGTAGTAGAACTTATGTATTGAAATTAAATTTTCATTATGGCGTTAAATTCATGTAGTAGAATAAAAGGTGGATAAGGATATGGCAAAATCAAAAGATAATTATAAGCTTATTGCACAAAATAAAAAAGCATATCATGATTATTTTGTTGAGGAAAAGTTTGAATGTGGCATAGTACTTGCTGGAACTGAAGTTAAATCCTTAAGGCAAGGAAAAGCATCTATTAAAGAAAGTTTTGTCAAAATCCGAAATAGAGAAATATATATTCAAAATATGCATATTACACCATATGAAAAAGGTAATATTTTCAATAAAGATCCTGTAAGAACAAGAAAATTATTACTTAATAGATTTGAAATCAATAAAATTGAAGGAGCAGTATCTCAAAAAGGCTACACATTAATGCCATTAAAGATTTATTTAAAAGGCAGTTTAATGAAAGTGGAAATAGGACTTGCAAAAGGTAAGAAGTTACATGATAAGAGACAAGATATTGCAAAGAAAGACCAACGTAGAGCAGCAGAGAAAGATTTCAAGATAAAAAATCTTTAATCTCTGTTTATATAAAGATGGATAACATCAAATACAATTTCATATTATGGAATTTCAAAGCTCTTACCAGTGCGGGGGTGTACTGGTTTCGACGGGGATTTTGAAGTTAGAGAAGCCATTCGCAGGACCGGGGTCTGCGTCATCAATCCGGAAAATTTAAATTAAACGCTGAAGATAATTTAGCATTCGCAGCCTAAGGCTGCGTGTCAGCCCTAGACCACCTGCTGTCTAGGAATCTGGCATCGACTTTGCGGGGAACTATACTGCTTAAGCTTTGCGGCGGATATAGACTTTATGAAGCTACTAAAACTGTAACCTTGTCTACTAGGGTGCAGTAGAGGGAACGTCAAACACTAGACTATAATGGAAGATGCTCTAATGAATAGGTTTTCGGACAGGGGTTCAATTCCCCTCACCTCCAGTTTTTAAAAAAAGTCATACCTTATAGGTATGGCTTTTTTCATGGAGGGGAAGGGAATTGAAGGTCACCAAAGAAAGGTCCAGTGGACCTTTAGACGCGAGTGGCCTGAAAGCGAAGCGGCGGAATTCCCCTCACCTCCAGTTTTTAAAAAAAGTCATACCTTATAGGTATGGCTTTT
>JAOZKH010000176.1 GCA_029935405.1 Vallitaleaceae bacterium
GCCTCTTTCTAGGTTTTTATTATATAGTGATAAATAACTTTACTCGAGTATATAGTGTAATTAGGAAAATGTAAAGAGTGGAGTGATGAAATTATGCCTACAATGTAGGGAAGAACACACAATATTGATTTCGTCGAAATTAACGTATTTAAAGGAAAAAAAGTTGAATACAAGGTGGTATATGAGTACTGCAAATATGCAGATGAAATACTACAAACGGAAGAGAGGCAAAATCTTTAATATGCTGAACTGAAACCAGATGATTTTAACTATGCTTTATAAAAACCTGTATTTTGTAACAATCTGTAGCTATAAGAAAAATTATACCCCACAAATAGTGGAAAATAATGTGATTGTGGGGTATAAATAGGAGGTATTAGAATGTCGTTAAAAGATGTGCTTTATGAGCAAATTGAACGAAATGAACGGAATATTAAAGCATATAAACGGAGAATCTTTAAAATGTCAAAAGGTACTCTTCATAAGAAACAACGAGGAAATAAGGTTTACTACTATTTAAAGTATAGAGATGGAAAAGGTAAACGTATTGATGAATATGTGAATTTGAAAAAAATAGATTAAGTAAGAAGACAAATTATAAAAAGAGATGAATACAAAATAATTATTAAAAGATTAGAAGAAGATATTAAGATTGCAAGGAGAGGATTAAGATGATTAAGCATAAGAGTGAATTTCTAGCTAGACAAATTGGGAAACCAGTTCAGACGGTTGAATCTCCTAATTATGGGAAAGTAGAAACGTTAAAGCATATGAATATTATATATAATAATCTAATTGTAGCTAGTTATAATGAAATGAACATTAACATACCTAACCCTATAGCGTTTGTATTTCACAAAATGAACATTGGCTTGTAAATATTTTAGGTATTGCTACCGTATCTCATCATAAAGGTAGTAATTAATTCATTTAACATAGGTTCGAATTGTAATTGGCTCACATCTTCTGTAAAAAGTGCTGGCCATGTTATTGCGCCTTCAACTAAAGAGTAAAAAACTCTAGAGGTTACTAATAAGTTGTCTGATTTGATTTTCCCATCAATTTCTGCTTCTTTTAACCATTCCAAAAGCATGTTATAAGAAGGAGGATATTTAGCAACAATCTCTCTAGCATAATTAATATCTTTCAAAAATGTAATCGTCATAAATCTGGATAATCCTAATCGTCTAGGTGAATCAATCAAAAATATCTCAGCATATGCAAATGCAAGTAGTTGTTCTTCTAATGATTTTTCAGGATCATAGATGATTGTTTTCAACTCTTGTCGTTGTGCTAAAAAATCATCTACTATAACTTGGAATAAATTTTCTTTACTACCAAAATGGTTGTATACCGTTCGTTTTGATACCCCTGCTGTTTCTGCTATTTTATCCATACTTGCTAATTCATAACCCATATTAATAAACACATCGATGGCACCTTCAATTATAGTTGCTCTTTTTTTACTCTTATCACGTTCTTTATATTGAGACATAATAGGACTCCTTATCGTTAATTACACTAAGTAGTGTAAAAAAGATTGACTTATTATTAATTACACTGTATAGTATAAATAACAATAACAATAAAAGCAAGTGATAATTTTGGAGAATATATATGAAAGCAGTTATTTGTACTAAATATGGACCACCAGAAGTACTTCAACTCAGAGATGTTAAAAAACCTGTTCCTAAGAAAAATGAACTTTGCGTAAAAGTTTTAACAACATCTGTAACAGCAAGTGACTGTATCATTCGTGGTTTTAAAGTGCCATTTAAGTTCCGAATTCCCATGTGGCTAGCAATTGGCTTTAAAAAACCAAGAAAAGCTATCCTAGGAATAGTATTTTCAGGTGTGGTTGAATCAATAGGAAATAATGTAACATCATTTAGAATAGGCGATGAAGTCTATGGTTTTGATCGATTCGGATTTGGTGCATATGCTGAGTACAAATGTATAAGTGAGAATAGCTTAGTGATAAAAAAACCAAAAAATATAACATATAAGGCTTCTGCAGCAATGCCATATGGTTGGTTGTTGGCTTTATATTTTTTAAAAAAAGGCAATATTCAAAGTGGACAAACCGTTCTTATTTATGGTGCATCAGGCTCAGTAGGCACTGCTGCTATACAACTATCTAAGTATTTAGGTGCAAAAGTCACAGGTGTGTGCAGTACCGCTAATTTGGAACTAGTACAATCTCTAGGTGCGGATGAAGTCATTGACTATACCAAAGAGGATTTCACATTTAATTCTAAGAAGTATGACTTAATATTTAATGCAGTTGGTAAGAAGAAAGCAACATTAAATTGTAAAGAGTCACTCACTAGACATGGTAAACACATAACCGTTGATGATGGTTCACCAAAATTTTACATCGATGATCTTATTTTACTCAATGAACTTATTGAAAACAAACAATTTAAAGCAGTAATAGATAGAACTTATTCCCTTGAGCAAATTGTTCAAGCTCACAGATACGTAGATAAAGGACACAAAAAAGGAAATGTTATCATCACCGTAGATTAAATATACAATGACAGTATTTGAGATTACAAGGAGGAATTATGGAGACAATTAAAAATCATGGTTTACTTAAACTATTAGGAGTTGCTTTTTTTACTCAGGCAATGACAGCTCTCATAGGAGGATCAATAGCCTTAGAACTATTTGAATCAGATACTATTACCATTGAAACGATGGAGACGATAGCCAATAACACATTGCCACTCTATATGAGTATCCTCTTACAGATGATAACGGCAGTTGTTATTATCGTACTTGGTGTAGCGCTATATTTAACGACTAAACATATTAACAAAACATGGGCTATCATTGCAATGTGTTTTTATGTTCTAGAGGCAGCCATGCTTACGGTCAGCCAAATCTTTGTCTTTGCTCTATCAGAGACTAGCCAACTCTTTTTAACTGGTGGAGACACTAATCTTATATCACTAGGTAGTATCTTATTGTCCTGTAAGGGATTTAGCGGTAAAATGGCAATGATTCCATTTGGTTTAGGAGCAATGGTCTTTTACTATCTATTAATGAAATCAGAAATTCTTCCAAAATGGCTAGCTCTTTGGGGCATAATAACAGTCTCGTTTGTATTAGTTGCTGTACCATTAATGACATTTGGAATTGCCATACCTTTTGTATTGCTCCTCCCTTATGTACCCTTTGAATTTTTTTCGGGTATTTATATATTGATAAAATACAACAAGAAGGCTATCTTAAAAACATAAAGAAGCGGTTCTGGTAGTTAGGGTGACAGGCACCTGTAGACAATAGTACCTCAAATAGTACTTAAGTATCTATTGGAAGTACTTTTTTTTATGTATACTACTAATATATTAGACGATTCAATATTCTATAAACTATATTAAAGGAGTATAATAAATGATTTCAGGAATTAAAAGTACTACAATAAACGAGAAGAGTGAAACGAGCCTTCTAATCCCGGCAGCTATAGCAGAGATTTCATTTATGTTGTGGCTACTGATTAATGGTATAAATGAGTCGAAAGTAAAGACTGATAATTTTATAAATTGTACAAATTGTATAAAAATGACATATGAGATAAAAAAAGATTTTATATAAATAAACTCAAGGAGATGAAAATATTGAAAAAGGATAATAAAAACACAGAATCATTAGTAACAAAATGTCTTGTTATAGTTTGTTCATATCATCATAACAATACAGCGAAACTTGCAAATGAATTTTCAAAGGTATTACATGCAGAAGTAAAGACCCCAGAACAAGTAGATTTGCTAGAGCTAGAAAAGTATGAGCTTATAGGTTTTGGCGGGGGTATAGATAGCGGAAAGCATTATAAGCCTCTTCTTGACCTTGTTAATAGGCTACCTTATGAGAAGCAAAAGACAGGTTTTATTTTCTCTACAAGTGCTATGCAAGGAGAAAATAAAGTCAAAAATGATCATTCTCTACTAAGGGAGATACTTGAGTCAAAGGGATACAAAATAGTGGGAGAATTTAGCTGTAAAGGATTTAATACAAATAGCTTCCTTAAATATTTTGGAGGAATGAACAAGGGCAGACCCAATGTAGAGGATATGAAAAATGCAGAGAAATTTGCAATCAGTCTAAAAAAGGTTAAAAA
>JAOZKH010000052.1:0-3421 GCA_029935405.1 Vallitaleaceae bacterium
ACACCGTCAAAGATTATATTTCCATCTGTTGCTTCATATAATCTTACAATTGAACGTCCAGTAGTTGATTTACCACATCCAGACTCACCAACAAGACCAAATGTTTCACCTTTCATTATTTCGAAGGAGATACCATCAACTGCCTTGAGATATTTACGTTTACTTTTTATAATTGAATTTTTTATAGTAAAAAATTTTTTGAGTTTTTTTATTTCTAATAACGGCTTATTCTCATTCATTGATTTCACTTCCTTTTGCATAACCTTCAACTGCAGGTGCATCCTTATGTAATAACCAGCATGCTGATTCATGACCTTCAATAATCTTAAATGTTGGCGCTAGCTCTTCTCTACAAATATCCATTGTATGTGGACATCTAGTTGAGAAAGGACAACCTTTTGGTGGATTCATCAAGTCAGGTGGAGAACCTGGAATAGGTATTAATCTACCTTTTTCTTTGCTATCCATTCTAGGTACAGATTTCATTAAACCTACAGTATATGGATGTTGTGGACTATGGAAAATTTCATCAACTGATCCTTTTTCCATAATTAATCCACCATACATAACAACAAGGTTTTTACATGTTTCAGCTATAACACCAAGATCATGAGTAATGATAATGATTGAAGTGTCAATTTCTTTGGATAGATTTTTCATTATATCTAAAATTTGTGCTTGTATAGTAACATCTAGTGCAGTTGTAGGTTCGTCTGCAATTAGAAGTTTAGGGTTACATGAAAGAGCCGTTGCAATCATTGCTCTTTGTCTCATACCACCTGAAAATTCATGTGGGTATGAATTAATTCTGCTTTCGGGTTCAGGAATTCCAACCATATTTAATTTATCAATTGCAATTTCTAAAGCTTCTTTTCTAGTAACTTTTTGATGTCGTCTAATAACTTCAACCATCAAACTCTTTATAGTATATACAGGATTTAATGAAGTCATTGGATCTTGAAAAATCATTGATATTTCTTTTCCACGAATATCTGACATTTCACTTTCGCTTTTTTCTGAAATAACTTGACCATCAAAGATGATTTCACCACCTTTGATTCTGCCAGGATAATCAATCAATCCCATAATTGACATTGCAGTTACGCTTTTTCCGCTACCTGATTCACCAACGATTCCAAGAATATCACCTTTTTCCATTGAAAAAGAATTACCTCGAACCGCTTGTACTTCGCCTAAATGTGTGTAAAAAGATGTACTTAAATTATTAACCTGTAATATTTTGCTCATATCTAATACCTACCCTTTCCTCAATCGTGGATCTAATGCATCTCTTAATCCATCTCCCAAGAAATTAAACGCAAGCATAATTAGTGCAATCGTTATTGCAGGGAAGAAAAGTTGATAAGGATATGTTAATAGTCCTGATAACGCGGAGTTAGCAAGTGTACCAAGAGAAGCTTGTGGTGCAGATACACCTAAACCGATAAAACTTAAGAAAGCTTCAGTAAATACAGCACTTGGTATCATCATTGTCATTGAAACAATAATTGGTCCCATTGCGTTTGGTATAAGATGTCTAAAAATAATCTTATGCTTAGGAACTCCAATAACTCTAGCTGCAAGAACAAATTCTTGATTTTTAAGTGATAACATTTGGCCACGCACTAACCTTGCCATAGAAACCCAGTAAACAGTAGATAAGGCGATGACAATATTTACTAATCCATCATTATCTCTAAAGCGTACCATAATAAGAATAACGTAAAGCACTAGTGGTACTGAGTTGATTATATCAACAATACGCATCATAATATTATCGACACGACCACCTTCAAATCCTGCAACACTACCATAGATAACACCGATAAATAAATTCACAAAGGTTGCAATAAACGCAATCATAAGGGAAATTCTAGTACCGTACATAACTCTTGTTAGAATATCACGACCTAAGTCATCTGTTCCAAATGGAAAGGTTTTATTAAAGAGTTTTTTAATATGATCAGGTGAACCTTGTTCATAAATCACACCATCAATATCAATGGTGAAATCATAAGGATAACCTTGTTTATTCTTTAGAAGATTATAAGAAAAATCTAAAATAACTTCTTGATAATCATCTTCGGTACCTAGTTTGTATACATAAACTTTGTTAATCAGGTCTTTTTTCTTTTTATCTTGATCAAGTCGAAAGAGTAAATTTCCACTATCATCAAGTAAAAACATATTATAATCGCTTGCTAAATACAAGTTTTGATTGTCACCTATATGATATGCTTCAAGTCTTGACGGTAAGTTTTTAAATTCATTAATTTGATCTGAATAAGTATAAGGTGTTAATGAAGGACCAACCGTACCAAAGAAAATGATAAAAATAATTGCAACTACACCAATCATAGCTAGCTTGTTTTGCTTTAAACGTCTCCAAGCATCTTGCCAATAGGTTAAACTTGGGCGTGAAATTTCATCATCTTTAAATGTGTTTTGAACAAATTTAAATCTATTATCTGCCACTATTGTTTCTCCTTCCCAAGTCGTATTCTAGGGTCAATAAATCCGTATGCTACATCAACAAATAATACCATGACGATATAAAATGCAGCATAGAAAATAGTCATTCCAAGTAATACTGTATAATCACGATTTGTAACACTGTCAACATAATAACGACCCATTCCTGGTATCGCAAAGATTTTTTCGATAACAAATGATCCAGTCATAATTGCAGCAATCATAGGACCTATGTATGTAACTACAGGAATCAAAGCATTTTTAACTGCATGCTTTGCAATAACCTTAAATTCTTTAATACCATTTGCTCTAGCAGTACGCACATAATCTTGACGTAAAACTTCTAACATGCTAGAACGGGTTAAACGTGCCACAAAGGACAATGAATATCCTGACAAAGCAATAACTGGCCCGATGTAACCAAGTGGGGAATCAACACCAAAAGTTGGTAACCATCCAAGCTGCCCTGCAAAGACATAGATAATTAGTGTTGCAATAACAAAACTTGGAACTGTAACGCCTATTGTTGCCATAAACATAACAAGGTAATCAACAGGCTTATTCTGTTTCAAGGCAGAGATAATACCCAAGGGGAGTCCGAGAGCTATAATTAGTAGACTCGCTAATCCACCGATAATTGCTGTTGGTGGAAAACCTGCAATTAATAATTCATTAACACTTGTACCAATCATTTTATATGATGGTCCTAAATCGAATCTAGTAAGACCTTTTAAATAATCGAAGTATTGAACATATAAAGGGTCGTCTAAATTATACTTTTCGTTTAACGATTGAAGTATTTCATCTGGAATCTGACGTTCTCTTGTAAATGGTCCTCCAGGTATTGAATGAATCATTAGAAATATTAATGTACTAATGATTAAGAGTGTTATTAATGATGAAAAAACTCTTTTTAAATAATAACCGCTCATGTATAACTCCTTTCAGT
>JAOZKH010000052.1:3521-16141 GCA_029935405.1 Vallitaleaceae bacterium
TCAAATTGAGAACCACTTGCTCTAGTTAGTTCAGCTAGTGCATCTTCTTGACTCATAGCAACTCGATATGGACGAGTCGAAATCATAGCGTGAAAAGCATCGGCTATACATAATATTCTAGCAGATAATGGGATGCTGTTACCTTTTAGACCATCAGGATAACCTTTGCCATCATATCTTTCGTGGTGACTTCTTACGCATGCCACAGCAGCAGTATCTCCAATTAAGTGTTTAACTATGTCATATCCTGCTTTCGGATGAGTTTTGACCTGAGCGAATTCGTTTTTTGTTAATTTACCATTTTTTGTAATAATGGAATCAGATATAGCTAGTTTACCTAAATCATGTAACAAACCACCTAATTTTAATGAATAATTCATAGCATTTCCAAGATGCATTTCCTCTGCTATGAGTATTGCATATCTAGAAACCTCTTGAGAGTGAAACCCTGTGTAATTATCCTTTAAATCAATTGCGCTTGCTAATGCGTACACAAAGTCCAATAATAACTGGTTTTTTTCTTTATCATCACTGTATTCAGATATTTTAGAATCTATACTAGGAGAATAAACACATACTTGATTTCGACCATTTGACTTAGCGTATAATAAAGCCTTCCTAGCATTTTGAACAATGATTTCTGTATCGGAAGCATCTTGTGGGTAACTTGATATACCTATAGATACAGATAAGGGCAAGTATCCAGTTTTATTTTGTAAAGTTCTATTCTTAATAATATTGTGTCTAATGGTCTCAGCAATTTGTTCTGTCTTAATTAGTAAGTCTAAATCACATATAACGGTAAAGGTTTTTCCGGCATATCTAAAAACGGCATCTTTGTTTTTAACAACAGATAAAATGCTTTGAGCGATTTCGGTTAATATTTCATCACCATTTTTATGACCTTTTAATTCGTTAATTGGTCGAAACTTATCAATATCAATAACCATAATAGTTACGACATCATTACTGCTTTCCACTTTACTATTAAATACTTCATAAAAGTGCCTGTGATTATAAAGACCGGTTAATTCATCAATCATTAATACGTTTTCAAGTCTTTTCTTTTCTGCTTTTAAAACTTCTTTTTCTAAATGAATCTTTTTCTGATGTTCCATATAATTAAGTAAAGCGACATGTAACATACCAATAGAATAAAAAGTAATACCATAAATAGCTAATCTCATAAGACGTCCGTTATAAAATAATAAGGAAGTTACATCATGTAATGATGTAGTGAATAGAAATAACGTAGAAATACCGATAATAAAATCCCTTTGTTTCTTATATTTAATGTAGTTTCTAAATGCTAGTATAATAAAGCTTAAAATTAATAATAACAATAATAAGTTTACTTTCTTATATAAACTGCTAAATATAAGAAAGTCATTAGAAAAAATAACAATTAATCCACATGACAGTATTAATATACCACTAAGAACTTTAAGAATTTTGCTATTATATATTTTAATTAAATAAAGAGACATAGTGCTCATAGAACCATATAGTGCTAGAATCAGTAGTTTTTTGAAATTCAAGGCAGACATTAATGGATGTTCTATGACTAAATATTCTAATAAGTACACACAGGTAAGGAGGATGCTTATAGGTATTAGTAGATTGATTTTGCTGTAGTTAGCAGTAAATAAAAACACTATAATTTCTAATAGTGACACAGATAATAATAAGCCGAGTACAAAAAAATAAAGATTTTGGCGCATCATTTTTAGAGTAAAGTAGACGTCGTTGCCAAACTGTTCAGAGCTAATAAAAATTGGGTCTTCGCCATATCCGATTTTATATTCTGAATAGGTTTTAAACATTAGTGTATTATTTTCTTCGATGAGCTCTTTAGGTATAATAAACTTATGAACATCATTCCAAAGATGTATTCTTGCATTTCCTTCTTCACCGATAATACCTATAAGAGAATCGTTGAAGTATATCTTGTGCCATTCACCTCGAATTCGTGGAATGATGAGTAAAGTAGTTTCGTTTATTTTATCAAATTCGGTACCTTTAATATAAGTAATACATTCAAATATTCCAGGTGCGTTAACACTATGTTCGTTAAAATCGGCTTCTTCGCCATTTATCTTAAAATCCTGTAATAAAATAATATCAGATTCATTTTGTGAAATATCTGATTTTATGTGGTATAACTTTGCAATTATAAATAACATGGTTGATAAAACTAAGGTTATTAAAATTATATACACAAGCAGTCTTTTTTTCATAATAGATACCCCCCTTATTTATTATGCATATTATACTATGTAAAAGGAAACATAACAAATAAAACATAACAAATAAAATAACACTATTAGTAATTTATTATTTTTGACAAAAAAATAGTATTTTCGGATTATATCTTTAGAAATTTTTGAATATACTTATATAAGTGGATAAGTTGTCAAAACTAAGTTTGTCACCTTATCCATAGGTAACAAATAACAAAACAATAAAGATAGACGGAGGGAAAAATGAAAAAATTATTATCATTAGTATTATGTTTGACATTGGTTTTAGCACTTATGGGATGTAGCCAAGAAGAAGAAGCAGTTGCAACAGATGGCAAGAGAGATGACTTAAAGTTAACTGTATACGCAGGTCTTATGGAAGATCACGCATTACTTGCAGTTCAAGAGTTTGAAAAAGCTACTGGTGTAAAAACTGAAATGGTTCGTATGAGTGGTGGCGAAATTTTTGCTAGAATTAAAGCAGAAAAAGAAAATCCATCAGCGTCAGTATGGTACGGCGGTGGAGCACTTACATTTATGGCAGCAGATAACGAAGGTTTGCTTGAAGAATACAAGTCACCTACTGCAGTAGATATTCCTGAGCAATTTAAAGATCCAGAAGGCGCATGGACAGGAATTTATGTTGGATATTTAGGAATCGAAGGAAATAAAGCATGGTTAGAAGAAAACAATCTTGAATTACCAAGTACATGGGATGATCTTTTAAAGCCAGAATTTAAAGGTAATATTGTTGTTGCTCATCCGGGTTCATCAAGTACAGCATATAACTTGCTTTCAACTATTTTACAAATAAAAGGTGAAGATGCAGGTTTTGAGTATCTTCAAAAATTTAGTGACCAAGTAAGACAATATACTAAATCAGGTTCAGCTCCAGGACGTATGGCAGGAACAGGCGAAGCACCAATAGCAATAGGATTCCTTCATGATGCAATCAAATATCAAGAAGAAGGATACACAGACTTAATCTTTACAGCAGCAGAAGAAGGTACTGGCTATGAAATCGGTGCAGCAGCAATAATTAAAGATGCTCCAGATCTTGAAGCAGCTAAAATGTTTATTGACTGGTGTTTAACTAAAGAAGCACAAGAGCTTGGAAAAACAGTTGGTTCATTCCAATTCTTAACAAATACAAATGCTATTCCACCAGAACAAGCTATGTCATTAAAAGAAACTATACTTATTGACTATGACTTCCAATGGGCAGCAGATAATAGAGATAAATTCTTAGAAAAATTCATGGAGTTAACAAAAACAACACCTCCAACAGAATAATAAGATAAAACTGCCTCTTAATAGAGGCAGTTTCTTTGTTTTTATCTACAGGAAATATTTCTAAGGAGCGGATATATGAGTAATAATAAGAAACAAATAGTTAAAGATAAATCAAATTTTCAGCTTCGAATGATAACAGAAGTTGAAGTTATGAAGAAAGTATTTAGTGATCCGATTTTACTTGGAGCAATAGTAACAGTACTTACAATAGTAACGATGTTTATTGTTTTTCCTTTAGTAAATATTCTTAAGGAAAGTTTTATATATGAAGATAAATTTTCAATTCATCATTATAGTGAGATATATAGATTATCTTATAATAAAGATATAATTTTAAATACCTTAAAGTTAGGTGTGACGGTGAGTTTGTTATCTACAGTAGTTGGATTTATATTTGCGTATGCAAGTGCCTATGTAAAGATAAAGTTCAAGAAAATTCTAAATGGAATTGCAATCTTACCAATTATTTCACCACCTTTTGTTATTGGTCTATCAGCAATATTATTATTTGGTAGAATGGGAATTATTACAAGAGGAATCTTTGGAATGAAAAATGCAGAAATTTATGGATTCCATGGATTGGTTCTAGTGCAAGTATTAACATTTTTTCCTGTTGCTTTTCTTGTATTAGTTGGATTATTGGAACAAATAGATCCTTCAGTAGAGGAAGCATCAAGAGACCTAGGAGCGTCAAGATGGAAAGTGTTTAGTACAATTACATTACCACTTATGGCTCCTGGAATTGCTAATGCGGCACTACTTGTATTTATTCAATCAGTTGCAGACTTTGGTAATCCAATGGTTATTGGAGGTAACTATACTACAATGGCAGTACAGATTTATATGCAAGGTATTGGTAGCTTAAATATGAGTGGGGCAACAGCTCTTGCTATAATATTACTACTTGTGTCAGTATCAGCATTTATCACACAAAAGTTCTACCTTGGCAAAAAATCATATGTAACAGTAACTGGAAAAGTTTCAAGACGTCGTGAACTTATTAGTGAAAAGAAAGTGGTAACACCTCTTAGTATTACAGTTATTCTTGTTAGTATATTTGTTGGTATGATGTATATTTTAATTCCAATTGGATCTTTCATTAAGCTTTGGGGTGTAAATTATTCGTTAACTCTTGATCATTATAAATATGTTTTTGGATTAGGGTTTAAACCGATTTTTGATACATTAAAATTAGCTATGATAGCAACTCCAATTACAGGAATACTGTCTATGGTTATTGCATTTTTAGTAATTAGAAGAAAATTCCTTGGTCGTGCTTATATCGATTTTGTTACCATGTTGTCAATAGCGATACCAGGTACAGTTGTCGGTCTTGGATATGTTATTACCTATAATAAACCTCCGTTAGTTCTTACTGGAACAGGGATAATTCTTATTATAGCCTTTGTGATGAGATCTATGCCAGTAGGGATAAGATCAGGAATGGCATCTTTACAGCAAATTGATCCTTCAATAGAAGAAGCAGCTAGCGCCTTAGGTGCATCTAGTAAAAAAGTATTTACATCCATTACAATACCAATGATTAAACCAGCTTTATTTAGTGGATTAGTATATGCATTTGCAAGGAGCATGACTCTTGTTAGTACAATTATATTCTTAGTATCAGCTAAGTATAATTTATTGACGGTAGCGACTATGAGTCAAATAGATCAAGGTCGTATAGGTGTAGCAAGTGTTTACTCAACCCTTTTGATAATTATTGTAGGTTCGATGATAGCATTAATGCGGTTTGCTTTGTCGAAGATGGGTGTTAGCCAGGAAGATATAAAATTGTAGGAGGACAACATGAAAAAAGGAATATCAATTAAAAATTTAACAAAAGTGTTTGTTATTAATCAGAAGAATAAAGTTGTTGCTGTTGATGATGTTACTCTAGAAGTAAAACCAGGTGAATTTGTTACACTACTTGGTCCGTCAGGATGTGGTAAAACAACATTGTTAAGAATGATTGCTGGCTTTGAAACATTAACAGCAGGTGATATATACATAGGCGAGGAAAACATAGGTGCACAAACACCTGATAAGAGAGATACAGCCATGGTTTTTCAGAACTATGCATTATTTCCTCATATGAATGTGTTTGACAATATTGCTTATGGACTTAAGATTCGAAAATTACCTAAGACAGAAATTAAACAACGAGTTCAGAAAATTTTGGATTTAATGAAAATGAATGATTTTGCACATCGAGTACCAGCACAAATGTCAGGTGGGCAACAGCAAAGAGTATCGCTAGCAAGAGCATTGGTAATGGAACCAGGGGTTCTTTTATTTGATGAACCATTATCTAATCTTGATGCAAAGCTAAGAATCCACATGAGAGATGAGATAAGAAAGATTCAAAAGGAAGTAGGAATTACGTCAATATATGTAACTCATGATCAATCAGAAGCCATGGGTCTGTCAGATAAAATTGTTATTATGAAAGATGGAGTAATTCAACAAATAGGGACACCAAGAGAAATATATCAAAAGCCAATTAATGCATTTGTTGCAGGATTTATTGGAAAAACTAATGTAGTTGAAGGCAAAATAATGAGTACAAATAATTCAAACTATGAAGTAGATATTCAAGGCATTACTCACATGGTTAAAAGTGATAATAAGTTAAGTGTTGGAGATAAAGTATCTATGATGCTTCGACCTGAAAGTATTATTGTTGAAGGTGAGCAATACGATGGTATTGTAACTAAAAGCATGTTTATGGGTGAAAACCATGAGTACGAAGTTAAGTGGAATGATCAGATATTACAAATTAGTGAATCAAATCCTTTTGGTAGAGATATTTATGAAATCGGGGATACGATGAAAATAGGTTTTGATGAAAAGGCATTACATATTCTATAATATTAGAATTAATAGTGAGCCGATTATTCAACTTTGGATTGCATTATTAGGGTAAAGAATATATAGTAGAAATAATAGATAAGATGATCACATTATTAATCTATAATGTAATCATCTTATCTTATAAATAGGCTATATAGCCATCCTAACTAGGAGGATTTTTATGAAGAGAATAATTATAGGCATTCTTGTAATTGTTATTTATCTATCAGGATGTAATCAAGAATCTACAAATACAGAAAAAAAATTAACGATTTATTCACCACATCCGTTAGAATTTATTGATCCAATTATTGGAGAATATGAAAATAATACAGGTATTACTGTAAAAGTTATTTCAGCCGGAACCGGTGAATTGCTTTCGAGAATAGAAAGTGAAAAGAATGAACCAGTTGCTGATGTGTTATGGGGAGGATCTTTGTCCATATTAGAAAATCATTTATATTTATTTGAGCCTTATCTATCAGATAATGAAGAAGCAGCTTTGTATAAAAATGAAGATGGTTATATTACTCGTTTTACGTTAGTGCCAAGTATTATCATGATAAATGAAAATCTTTTAGGAGATATTGAAATCAAAGGTTTTAAAGATTTATTAAACCCTGCGTTACAAGGGAAAATTGCATTTGCCGATCCTTCAAAATCGTCATCATCCTATGAACATTTGATTAACCAACTTATGGCAATGGGTAAAGATGATATTGAGGCCGGATGGGAATATGTTAGGAAACTTAATACTACGATGAATGGGAAAATATTAGATAATTCAAGAGATGTATATAGAGGTGTTGCAGAGGGAGAATACTACGTAGGATTAACATTTGAAGATCCGGCTGCTCAGTATATACAAAGTGGTGTGCCAATAAAGATAGTATATCCAAGTGAAGGCACTATAGTAAGACCTGATGGAATTGCGATAATTAGTGATTCGAATCGTATGGAGGAAGCTAAAGACTTTATTGATTTTTTGACTAGTTATGAAATTCAAACCTATATTGCATCAGAACTTAATAGGCGTTCTATAAGAAACGATGTATCACCTGCGAAAGGACTAGCCACATTTGACAAAATGTCAACTATGGATATAGACAGTCAATGGTCAGTGGAAGAAAGGGAAGCAATATTAAAGAAATATTTTAGATTACTTGAAATGATTAATACAGAAACAGGAGAGGTTATTAACTGATGAAGAGAAATAGTAAACATTTATATAGAGATGAATTAAAGAAAATGTTTATTTTATATAGTACTAGTTTTATTGTAATTAGTATTTTATCAGTTATTCTTTTTGTGCAAATATATACAAACCAAGTAATTCGAAATAATAATAGTCAGGCTAGTAATAATATTATTAAAACGTTAAACGATGAACTAAAAGAATATGAAAATGCACTTGTAAGACTCACAGAAAATGAAGAATTTGTTACTTCGGCCTTAAGTCGAGAAAACTATTCTCACGTATATAGAATGTTATATGATATTATTAATAAAAGGCAAATAAAATCTATGTTTTACTATGTGGATACAAATGGGAAAACACTGATTACTAATAATTATATTAATGCCCCTTACGATGGCTCGGACATATTTTTTTCTGGCTTATTTAAACAAATGAATCGAAATACAGGTCAAGTGGTGTATCTTAATCAAAAAGCACAAATAGATTTAATAAAAAGAACAGTTTATTCAATTGGAAAATCTGTAGAATTTGAAGGGGAAATAGTTGGATATTTAGTATTTGACCTTTTAGAATCAGAATTTTCCAAAATAATATATGAGAAGGGTATTGATGTAGTTGTTGTTACAGATCAGTACAATAACGTTATTGTTACAACCAATTCTCTAATATTAGATGAAATAGGCAAGTTTAAAGTAGAGAAGCAAGGGGAAGAATATATTCAAGTAATGGACCAAACATATTATTATGATGAATTACAATTATTGAATGATTATATTCATGTATATACAATGACTGAAATGGGACTTGTAAGAGATTTGTTAACAAGCAGCCTAGTATTTATGATTGTAGTCCTAATTATTGTCACCGTAATAGTTGTCAAGATATCAGATTATGCAGCTAAAAAGAAAACAGTATCAATTAATAATTTAATTGAAGCAATTAGAAAAGTTCAAAAAGGTGATTTGAAAGCATTTGTACCGCTTGGATCTACAGACGAGTTCCAAATAATTGGCGAACAGTTTAATGGTATGTTGATAAAGCTTAATCAATTAATTGAGAAAAATAATGAACTCATTGAAAGAAATAGATTATCTGAAGTAAAACAATTAGAATCACAGTTTAACCCCCATTTTATTTTTAATACTCTTGAAACGCTTAAGTATATGATACATATTGATAGAAACAAGGCATCTGATATTATTATGGGATTTGGGGTAATTCTTAGGTATAGTATTGATTATGAAAGTAAAGATATTTTATTAGATCAAGACCTTGATTATTTAAATAGTTATTTAATGATTCAAAAATATAGATATAACAAAAGACTTAGTTATCAATTTAAAATTGACGCAAATGTTAAAGAATTAATTGTGCCTAAACTTATATTACAACCGATTATAGAAAACTGTATTAACCATGGTTATAAGGAGAAAGATACTCTAAGAATTGACATAACAATTAAACGTAGGAATATGATTCTGATTGCAATTGTTCAAGATGATGGAGATGGAATTGATGAAGAAACATTAGAAAAAATCCGAAAAAGTTTGTCAAATCCTGAAGATAATCCAGGACATATAGGAGTTATTAATGTTCATAGAAGAATACAGTTAATGTATGGTGAAGAATATGGATTAGAGTTAGAAAGTGAAATAGGAATTGGTACAAAAGTAACAATTAAGTTACCGGCTAAGGAGACAATATGTTTAAAGTTTTAATCGTAGAAGATGAAGATTTAATACGTAAGGGAATTATATTTGTTTTTGATTGGACTAAATACGATTGTGTTGTAGTTGGAGAAGCGGCAAATGGATTAGAAGCACTCGAGCTCATAGACAAATTATCTCCAGATTTATTAGTTACAGATATACGGATGCCGAAAATGGACGGCCTAGAGCTAATTAAACAAACAAGGAATAAAGGTTTGGAAACAATTATTATCTCGGGGCATGCAGAGTTTAAATATGCAAGAAAAGCAATTGAGTATGGTGTTAATCAATATTTATTAAAACCTATTGACCATAAAGAATTAGGGGAAGCGATTATTGAATGTTGTAATAAGCTTAATAAGAAAAAAATGACGCAGAAAATCCAAGAAAAAGTGGGTTCTTTTGATGAAATCCAAGTATTAGATTTAAAATTGTATTATAATAATGGAGCATTTAAGAGTCGTTATACGCCTATGGTTTTAGATTATATTGCGAGTAATTATTCTAATAAGATAAATATTGATTTAATTGCAGATGAATTAGAAGTATCAGGCACCTATTTGAGTAAAAAATTTAAAGAAGATACAAGTCATACATTTAATGACTTTCTGAATAAATTCAGAATTCAAAAAGCCTTATCAAAAATGCTAGAGAGTGATAAAAAAATATATGAAATAGCTGAAGAAGTTGGATACTCTGAGTATAAATACTTTTCTCAGGTGTTTAAAAATTATCTTCATTATACACCAAGAGACTTTCAAAACTTGGAATTATTTGTAAATTGATGAGTTTTGTTTGCTTAATATGAATATTCTTGATAAAATTGATTATAAACAATAATAGCAAATGAGGAGGATTAATTATGAATATCGTAAAACTAAAAAAAGGTGAAAAAGTACCTTATGAATTATTAATGTCAGCTGATCCATCAAAATCAACAATTGATGAATACATAGACCGTGGAACTTGTTATGTAATGAAAGATAAGGACATAATAGTTGGTGAATTTATACTTCTTGAAACTGATTCTGAACAAATGGAGGTTATGAACCTTGCGGTAGATAGTAAATATATGAACCGAGGCAATGGTAGAATATTAGTTGAAAAAGCTATTGAACTTGCTAGAGAAGAAGGTATGAAAATTCTTGAGATAAGTACAAGAAATTCTAGCATAGGACAAATTGCTTTATACCAAAAATGTGGATTTAGAATTGTTGGAATAGAAAAAGATTTTTATACTAATACATATAAAGAAGAAATCATTGAAAACGGTATTAAGTGTTATGATATTATACGCTTTGAGCTAAAACTTTAAATGGTAATTTAATGAATTAGCCTATGATTTAACCAATTAATGATAAGTTTACTATTGTTATAGATTTTGTATCATAGTTAATAAGATTTTCATTTTTCATCTTTTGAAGCTCTCTAGACAAGGAAGTTCTACTGACTCCCATATGTTCAGCAAGAGCTTTTTTGGTTATTGGAAGAACAATGGTTAAGCTGTTTTGAATGAGATATTCCTTTTTGATAAAGTATATAATACCATCCCTTATAGAACGGTTGATATGATGTTTGATTTTGGTGCCTAAAATAATTGTATGATCAGATATAACTTTGAGGAATTGATTAAGAAAATTAGGATAAGTATTACAAAGTTCAAAAGCCAAATTTTTATGTATAATCATTGTTTTAGAAATCAACTTGGCAGTAACAGTCATAGGATAATAGGGACTGCTGCTAAATAATAAATTTGCACCTATGATGTTTCCTGACCTAAAGCTTGTTACAGTCAACAAATTTCCTGACTCATCAATTCGTTCTACAACAACTTCACCTGAAATAATGATTTCGAGATAATTGCAAAAATCGTCTTCAAAATGGAGTATTTCATTTTTGCCGTAATTTTTAAACTGAAACTTTCCTTCCTTATAATATGTTTCAATAAGTTTTGGAGGCAAAGCCTGTAACAATGTACACTTTTCAAAAGCTTCAATAAGTTTTTCCATAATATACCTACATTTTTCCAAGAGTGTTACTAATGTCACTCTTTATTATTATGTTTTATTATATAATAGGATTACACATTTGAAAAGGAGATAAAATATATGGATATTTTCACAATTATTTTTTGGGTTGTAGCAATAATATTATTTGTTATTTCATTGATGAAAAGTCGATCAAAAACAAAAGCTGCAATGAAACAATCACGAGGAATGATGAAAAACATGATTGGTGATATTATTGGAATTATTTTTATGATAGGATTGGTGCTTACATTTATACCACCTGAATCAATTAAAAGTGTTCTAGGCTCTGATAATACAATGATGGCATCTATTGTGGCGGCCATTGCTGGTAGCATAACTTTAATACCAGCTTTTGTAGCGTTTCCACTAGTAGGATCTTTTATTAATGTTGGAGCAAGTATAGTTCCAGCTGTAGCATTTTTAACTACGTTAACAATGGTGGGTGTAGTTACATTCCCCCTTGAGAAGAAAGAATTTGGAACTAAATTTGCTATTACAAGAAATGTACTCAGTTTTGCGGCAGCGTTAATAATAGCAGCTGTAATGGGGGTGATTTTATAATGATTAATATTATTAAGAAGAATAAATTACCAGTGACTGTTGCAGTGATATACTTAGTGTTAGCAATTGTTCAGACAGATAAAGCGGCAACAGCATTTTCTAATAGTTTATACTACTTTGTAGAAATGCTTGAAATTCTACCTGTAATATTTTTATTAACAGTGTCAATAGAAGTATTGGTTCCTAAAGAATGGATTATGAAAAATTTTGGAGAAAATTCAGGTGCAATAGGTTATATACTATCATTAGTATTAGGAAGTATTTCTGCAGGGCCTATTTATGCAGCTTTTCCAATTTGTAAAACCTTGTTAAAAAAGGGAGCAAGTATAGGTAATGTGGTTATTATTCTAAGTGCATGGGCCGTAGTTAAGGTTCCAATGTTAGCAAATGAAGCAAAGTTTTTGGGATCTAAATTCATGGGAGTTAGATGGATTTTAACTGTAATTATGATTTTTATTATGGGATTTATCATGAATAAACTTGTTAAATCAAAAGATATTCCAAGTGAAGACTTAAGTAATAAAGCACCTTTAACTATTAGTGAAGATTATTGTACTGGCTGTGGATTATGTGCAAAGTCGGCACCTGAAATTTTCAAAATGGAAGGTAAAAAAGCAAAAGTGATAAATACGAATTTTAAGAAACATAGTGAAGTAGTTAAACATTTAGTATTAAAGTGCCCTGTAAAAGCAATTGTAATAAATGATAAAATAAATAAATAAGTCTACAAACAAATAAG
>JAOZKH010000053.1 GCA_029935405.1 Vallitaleaceae bacterium
AAAAAATGATAGTGAAATTAATATTAATATTGTTGGTCGTACTCGGAGTAGTATTTTCACAAAGTAATGCTGTTGTTGAATGGGAATCCTATTCTTATTTACCTATTGGGAGCACACAAGGTGGTTTTATATCATGCAATGATATTCTATACAGCATTGGAGGTCGTGCAAATAAAAGTCCGTCACTTAATAACTACCAATATGACCCTGCTACAAATCAATGGACAAAAAAAGCATCTATGCAAACTAAACATACAAATGGAGCTTATGTATCATCAAATGGTAAGATTCATGTAATTGCTGGAGATCCTTTTTCAGATATTCATGAAGTTTATGACCCAATTAAAGATGAGTGGTCACTTTTGGCGCCAATTCCAACTAAAATCCAACATGTGATGGGAGTTACTGTCAACGACAAAATTTACATAATGGGTGGTCTTGAAAATTGGAGCTATGTATCAGATAAAAATCAGGTATATGATATAAAGACAGATTCATGGGCTGAAATGGCCCCTATGCCAATAGGTAAACATGGCTATTCTTCTATCGTTTATGATGATAAAATATATGTTTTTGGAAGTTTGGCTTACGATGTTACTGGAGAAAAAGGAATTTATGGCTCCGATTCATCGATTGAAGTATATGACACTAAAACTGACACATGGGAAAGCATAGGCAATATGCCTACGAATCTATACTTAGGTGCCATTGTTGTTTATGGTGATGAAGTTATTATAATAGGTGGCTTCGGAGATACAGATGAACCTGAGGCATTTGTAAATATTTTTTCTTTGAAAACACACACTTGGAGAGAAGGATTACCAATACCTAAACCATTTGTTGGGATGGGAGCAGTTGAATACAAGGATCATTTATATGTTTCTGGTGGTGCTAATCCTTCAAAAGATTGGCAAAACAATATGGATTTGTATCGAATTCCTATAAAAGTACTACTTTTACTCTATTAAGTTTGCAAAAAAGAATATATTCATGCTTTAACTTGTATTAATATGCTATATATAGCGCTTTTTTGTAAAAAAACGCAGAAATGAAATAATATAAATAAAAAAGAAAACTAAAGAAAAATCTTGACAATAAATGAAAAAAGTGATATCATATTATTTAATAAAACAATACTAAAATAGAATGAGTTATTCAAGGAGAATTGATATGAAAACAGTTTTACCAGTATATCTGAATGACACTAAAGACAAGATTATTATGCTTGACCAAACCCTACTACCTTCTGATGAAATATTTCTTGAGCTAGAAAAGATGGAAGACATTTGGGAAGCGATTAAAATGCTACGTGTTCGTGGTGCACCTGCGATTGGGATTGCAGCTGCATTTGCAACATATCTTTGCGTTAAACATTCAAAAGAAACGACAGTAACTAAATTAAGAGCAGAGTTTGATAAAGTTTGTGATTACCTTGCAACAAGCAGACCGACTGCGGTAAATCTTTTTTGGGCAATTGAT
This sequence comes from Vallitaleaceae bacterium, assembly GCA_029935405.1. Classification (GTDB taxonomy): domain Bacteria; phylum Bacillota; class Clostridia; order Lachnospirales; family Vallitaleaceae; genus UBA1351. The sequence goes on from JAOZKH010000053.1 coordinate 1,480, forward strand.
AGAATGGCATCAAAGTTTGATTTAGTGATGAACGAATCAATTGAGCAGATCACAAAAACTCTATTGGAGGAAAGTGAAGAGATATTGGCTGAAGATCAAAGGATGGGATATGCGATCGGTGAATACGGACTTTCCTTATTAAAACCTGGCATGGGACTGCTTACGCATTGTAATGCTGGTGGACTTGCAACTTCTGGCATCGGTACGGCACTTGCACCGATGTATTGTGGTGATGATGAAGGATATAATTTCAAAATTTTTGCTGATGAAACAAGACCACTGAATCAAGGGTCTAGACTTACAGCGTATGAACTTGATAAAGCGGGACTTGATGTGACAGTGATATGTGATAGTATGGCATCAATTGTAATGAAACAAGGCTTGATTGATGCGGTATTAGTTGGATGTGATAGAGTTGCAGCTAATGGCGATACGGCTAATAAAATTGGGACATCTGGTGTTGCAATACTTGCTAAAGAATACGGAATTCCAATGTATATATTGGGGCCGACATCTACAATTGATATGAAAACTAAAACCGGTAATGACATTGAAATTGAACTACGTGACACAGAAGAAATAGGAAATGGTTTTGGAAAAAGAACTGCACCTATCGGAGTAAAGGCATATAACCCTGCATTCGACGTGACAGATGCAAAGTATATTACAGCTATAATAACTGAAAAAGGTATTGTATATCCTCCTTATAAGGATAACATTGCAAAGTTATTTGAATAAAAGATAGTACATATGATTTAGAGTATTGCCGCATTGTCTAAGTGGTCAAATGCGGATACTATATAGCTTATGAAATGAAAGGAGAACAATTAAGATGAAAAAAGAATTAAGAAAAATCATGGCGGTACTACTTGTTGCAATTTTAATGCTTACACTTGCAGGTTGCAGTGGGTCAGATACAAAGACAGATGAAGAAGAAAAAAAGGCGGATGTAGTTGAGGAAAAGACAGATGTAGAAGAAAAAAAAGATGAAGAAACACCTGATGAAACACCTGACGAAACACCTGCTGAGGTAGGACTCAAAATAGGTATCGTTACAACATCTGGTGTTGACGATGGTTCTTTTGGGGAAACATGTTACAATGGAATTCTTGACTTTATTGCAGAAAACCCAGAAGCTACTGTAAATGATATCAAAGAGCCAGACATTGATAAAGTTTTGACTACAGTTGAAACTGTTATTGCAGACTACGATGTACTTGTGCTCCCAGGATTTCAATTTTCAACTTGCGGATCTATAGCAGAGCAAAATCCAGACAAAAAAATTATCCTTGTGGATTCAGCTCCAGTTGACGCTGCATTTGAAACTGTGACAATGGATAATATTTACTCGATGGTATTTGCTGAACAAGAAAGTGGATTTTTAGCTGGTATCGCAGCTGCTCTTGAAACAAAAACAAATAAAGTAGCGGTTGTTAACGGAATTGCATTCCCATCAAATGTTAATTATCAATACGGATATCACGCAGGAATTGAATATTCGAATGCAAATTATGGAACAAGTGCTGAGTATATTGAACTCGATTCATATTCTGGTACAGACGTTACAGGCGCAAATGTAGGTGGAAACTACGTTGGTGGATTTGCTGATGAAGAAGGTGGAAAAAAACTTGCATCAACATTGATCGATCAGGGTGTTGATATTATATTTGTAGCAGCTGGTGCTTCAGGTAATGGTGTATTTACAGCAGCAAAAGAATCAGACATTAAAGTAATTGGTTGTGATACTGACCAATATGATGATGGCGAATATGCTAATGGAAATATCATTCTTACAAGTGCACTTAAAGTTATGGAAACGAACATCAAATATCAACTTGAAAACATCAAAGCAGGAACATTTGTAGGAGCGAATGATTTACTTATGGCAAGTACAGATTCAACTGGATATGTAAGCGAAGAAGGCAGACATCAACTTTCAGCAGAAACTATAGCGAAACTTAATGAAGTCTATGAAATGATAAAAGACGGCACAATTGCTCCTCCTTCAAACTTTAGTGAAAACACAGTTGCAGATTTTAAAGGAGAATAATTATGAGTGTAGAAAATACTCTTGTCCCATCAGCAAGTAATGCAGCGAAACTTGGTGACATTGCTAAAGCGGTTTTGATGCCTGGAGATCCTTTGCGTGCAAAGTATATAGCAGAAACATATCTTGAATCACCTGTATGCTTTAATGGTATCAGAAATATGTTAGGATACACAGGTGATTACAAAGGTAAACGCATATCTGTTATGGGAAGCGGAATGGGAATCCCATCAATGGGGCTTTATGCATACGAACTGTATGAATATTATGATGTAGATTGTATTATACGTGTAGGTTCTGCAGGAACGTTGTCAGAAAAAGTTAAAGTGCGTGAAGTTATTGTTGCGATGTCAGCATCGACAGATTCAAACTTTGATTCTCAATACAATTATCCTGGGAAACTTTCTCCAGTTGCTGATTATGAAATTCTTAAAACGGCAATGGATGTTGCACAGAAAATGAAAGTTAGGGCACATGCAGGAGCGGTTTTTACTTCTGATGTATTCTATTCGGCGGACAAGGATTTTCATACACGGGTCAAAGCAAATGGACATCTAGCAATTGATATGGAAACAGCAGGGCTTTATTTAACTGCAATGCATGCAGATAAGAAAGCGCTTAGTATACTAACTATATCTGATGATGTTTTTAGTGGTGAAGCATTAACTTCGATCGAACGACAAGAATCTTTCGGAGAAATGATGGAAGTTGCGCTTGAAACGGCGTGGTTGTCAATTTAAATATGTGCCCTTTCCTGAAAAAGGGAAGGGCATTTTATATTATATAATGCCAGTATAAGAAGGTGGATTATGAGTGAATATATTGTAGAAATGCGTAATATTACAAAGCGATTCCCAGGGATTGTTGCTAACGACAATGTTTCCCTTCAGATAAAAAAAGGAGAGATATTTGCATTGCTTGGTGAAAATGGTGCAGGCAAATCTACTTTGATGAGTATGCTTTTTGGTACGTATAAGCCAGATGAAGGCGATATTTTTATAAATGGAAAAAAAATGCCTGTGCAAGATAGTTCATTTAATTTAGCAAAAGAAATGGGCATAGGAATGGTTCATCAGCATTTTAAACTCGTATCAGAGTATACGATTGCTGAAAATATTATCCTTGGTGTTGAGCCTATAAAAAAACTAATGGGGTTTATTCCGTATGTTGATATTAAAGAATCAGAGAAGAACATTAAAAAATTAAGTAAAAAATATGGTCTTGAAGTTGATCCTACACTGCTAATAAAAGATGTGAATATATCGGTTCAACAGAGAGTAGAAATTTTAAAAATGCTTTACAGAGAAGCTGAAATTCTTATTTTTGATGAACCTACAGCTGTTTTGACACCTCAAGAAATTGAGTTTTTGCTTCAAATCATTTTGGAACTAAGAGAAAGCGGCAAAACAATAATATTGATAACACATAAGCTTGAAGAAATAAAGAAGATCGCTGATAGATGTGCTGTATTGTTTATGGGAAAACTTGTCGATGTTCTAAATGTTAAGGAAACTTCAACTAAAGAATTAGCAAGTCTCATGGTTGGACGTGACGTTGTTTTTACTCAAAATAAAAGTGAACATAATTTTGGTGATGTTGTTTTAGAGGTTAATAACTTAACAGTAAAAAACAAACAAAAGTTTGAGGTTGTTAAAGATGTATCTCTTTCCATACGAGAGGGAGAGATTTTTGCAATAGCAGGCGTATCAGGAAATGGGCAAGTTGAAATAGCAGATGCTATCAACGGCCTACAAAAAGCATCGAGTGGAAATATGCTTTTAAAAGGTGAAGATATCACCAATTATTCTATAAGAAAACGGACCCAAATGGGAATGTCTTATATACCCGAGGATAGACAAGGTGTTGGAATTGTTATGGATTTCTCATTAAGATATAATTTATCTATGAAAAAATACTATCAAACTCCATTCTCAAAAAAGGGTATTTTAAATCAAGAAGTTTTTAAGAACTATGCAAATAAACTTATTGATGATTATGATATAAGATGTAGTCAAGGAGAATCAACGTTAACAAGATCTATGAGCGGTGGTAATCAACAAAAAGCTATTGTTGGACGCGAGATAGACCTTCATTCTCCTCTTATGATATTTGTACAGCCGACACGTGGAATGGATATTGGGGCTATTGAAAATATACATCGAGAAATTCTGCAAGAACGCGATAATGGAAGAGCGATATTGCTTGTTTCATTAGAGCTTGATGAAATAATGAAACTTGCAGATACAATTGGGGTTATATATAATGGTAAGTTGCTGAAAACAGCTCCTGCCAATGAGTTCACTAAAAAAGAAGTTGGACGGTATATGATGGGGGTGGACAACGTATGAAAAAAAACAAAAAGAAGCATAATTTTATAAAAGGGTTTTCATATATTTTGTCAGATGACAAATGGTCGAAAATCACTATTCCAATACTGGCGGTTCTACTTACTATATTTGTTACACTAATAATTATTTTGATTTTAGGCAAAAACCCTGGCACAGCACTATCAAGCTTCTTGAAGGCAAGTGGATTTGCTGCAAAAGAAAACTATGCAGGTGGAAGAAGTATGCTGACAGATTTCTTTTCTTTCCTAGGATTGATGGCGCCTATGCTTCTTGCGGCATTGGGTTTTATTGTTGCATTTAAAGCAGGTCTATTTAATATTGGTATTGCAGGGCAAATGCTATTGTCAGGATTTTTAGCATCGATAATTGTAGGCTACAGTGGATTAAATGCTATTGTTGCAAAACCACTCGTGTTGCTTGTTGGAATGCTTGCTGGAGGGTTACTGGCATCGATAATAGGAATTTTAAAATATCGTTTTAATATTAATGAAGTTATATCTTCTATTATGCTAAACTATATTGTTAAGTACATAACAGGATTTTATATTAAAACTAAGTATATTAATATGATAACTAGAAGTTCAAGACCAATAAGTCCAGCATCAAGATTAACAATTACTAATATACAATTTAGCGATATTAATTTATCAATACCGCTTGGTATTATAGTTGCATTGATTGCGGTATTTGCAGTGCGCTTTTTGCTTGATAGAACAGTCATAGGGTTTGAGATAAAAACGACTGGATTGAATCGTAAAAATGCTAGATATGCGGGAATTAATACTGGAAAAAGCATTGTTCTCGCAATGATGATTTCTGGTGTTTTATCTGGATTAGCAGGAGTTACTTTTTACCTTGGCTACTATGATACGATTGTACCACAGACATTGGCGGGAATGGGATTTGATTCAATAGCTGTTTCGATTCTTGGAAATTCGAGCCCGATTGGCGCAATTTTTGCATCAGCACTTGTTACTTTGTTTCAAAATGGAAGCACTTATGTAGGATCAACGGCAGGTGTAGCAAGAGAAATTGCAAATCTTATCACAGGTTTTATATTGCTATTTAGTGCTTGCGGCGTATTTTTCAAGAGACATGCTAAGGAACTACATGACAAGTACGAGTATCAAGAAAAACTAGAAAAAGCTTTAAATGAATCAGCTATGGAGGTGAATGAATAATGGATACTGTTTTTATCGATGGAATATCATTTGCTTTTCCTCTTCTAATTATGGCTATTGGCGCAATATACTCTGAAAAGAGTGGTGTTGTCAATCTTGCTATCGAGGGGTTACAAGGTTTCGGAGCTTTCGTGGGTTCAGTTGTCGCAGTATTGTTGCTTATGAAATATGGTAACTCTGCAACGTGGATTATTTATGTTGCAATGGCAGCAGCGATGGTTGGAGGTATGTTATACTCTATTCTACATGCTGTGCTTTGTGTGAAATTTCACTCAAGTCAAGTGGTCAGTGGTGTTGTAATTAATATTTTTTCAGTTGCATTAACAGGATTTTTAACTAGTGTTTTTAATGAAATCATGACAGGTCAGGCATCTAATAAATTAATGATTGGTGTTTCACCGCGTTTTGATGTGCCAGGTTTAAGCAAAATACCATTTTTCGGTGGAATTTTTAAACAAATGTATCCGTTTGAAATCATAATTTTTGTAATCGCTATTCTTGCTTGGTATGTTCTATATAAAACGAAGTATGGTATGAGATTACGCGCATGCGGTGACAATCCAAGTGCTGTACATGCAGCAGGTGGTAATGTTACTCGAGTTCGATTTACAGCGGTTATGATTTCCGGTGCACTTTCAGGATTGGGTGGAATTTGTATTGCATATTCAATTTCAGCACAGTTTTCTCCAAACATATACATGGGATATGGTTTTCTTGCTATTGCGGCAATGATATTCGGGAACTGGCATATAGTACCAACTACGATTGCATGTTTATTCTTCGGATTTACTCGTTCTGGTGGATATAAGCTTGTGCTTGGAATGGGCTTATCAAGTAACGTTTCTGAGTTAGCAATGATGGTTCCATATATATTGACACTACTTATTCTTGTGTTTTTCTCAAAGAATAATAAGGCACCTGCAGCTATTGGTTTGCCATTTGACAAAGCGAGACGATAGGTTTACTAAATTGCAAATTTATCCAATAGAAAAAGATTTGTATGATTATTGATAATATAATGATTGTAGGATAGTAGAAAAAAGGTAAAGAATGGCTATGACTATATAATACAAAGGAGATAAACAATGATACCTTTCATAAGAAGAGAGAAAATTCTAGAGATGCTTGCAGTAAACGAGATAGGGTACATAGAAGATTTAGTGGCAAATATTGGCGTTTCTGATTCAACTATTAGAAGAGATCTTAAGACCTTATCTGATGAAGGTATTGTTGTTTTGCTCACTGGTGGTGCAGCAAAGATTAGGAATCGTGCTGGAGAGAAACCTATTGAAGTAAGGTTTGAAATAAATAAAAAAGAAAAAGAGATGATAGGTGCATATGCTGCATCTTTGGTTGATGATGGTGATTTTATTTTTATAGGGCCAGGTAGTACGGAAAATGCAATTATTAGACATTTGTGCAATAAAAAAGTAAAATTAGTTACAAATGGAGCTTCTCATATACCCTTATTGATAGAATGCCAAATTGATTCAATAATACTTGGAGGTCGCCTTATTAATTCGATTTCAGTAATAGCTGGACCAAGTGCGGTCGACCAGATAGAAAAAATGCATTTTGATAAATGCTTTATAGGTGGATCTGGTATATCCGTAACTGGCGTTATGACTACATCTGAAGAAAGCGTAGCTATGATAAATAGAAAAGCAATAAAAAACAGTACATCAGCCTATTTCCTAGCTGACTCAAGTAAAGTTGGAAGAACGAGTAGATTTGAGTTTGCAAAACTAAAAAAACATCAAACACTAATTACTACTAAACACCAAACAGTATTTCATGACAATGTTAATTATGTTGAAGTTGGAATAGAATAAGTGCATTGGGGACGGTTCTTATTGATTCGCTGATGCAAGTATGTTAAGTATCAACGGAAGTGATAATATGCCAAGAGTAGCTAGAGTAATCAGGAGTAAATTTGAGACATTTCAATATGAGGTGTCTTTTTTTAGCTTTGACTGAGGGGGGAGTTTCATTTTTTAAAGTAATTTAAAACTCCATTTGTTGACCATTCCTGCATCAATACGCTAATATCTTTTAGTGGTAGAAGCATGTCATTTTTTATCCATAAAATTATTGTAGACACTTGAGCGGATGCTATAAATTCAAGAGCATACTCGTTCTGGTTATAAACATTAACATTAGTAATTTTAAGTTTAGATCTAAAAGCCTCTTTAAGTTCGTTTTTAATAATTTGAGGGAGGTTAGATTTTCTATCCATGCAAAGCAGTATCTTGTAGTATTTTAAATTGGTTTCATAAAATTCCTTGCTCGGGAGTATATCGCCTAAATTTTGATTGCTAAATAGAGCATTTACTGAATATGTTGCAATATACTTACTGATATATTGATAGTTTTCTTCAATTCTCGCTAGTAAATCGTAAATATCATTATAGTGCAAATAAAAGGTTCCTCTATTTAAACCTGCAAGGTCTGTTATTGCTTTAATGCTTATTTTTTCAATTGACTTCTCTTCATATATTGTCATGAATGCATCAATGATTCTTTCTTCGATTTGATTTGTTAAGTTCATCTCATTAATTCTATCGCTATAATTCAACATAAGTTATGGCCTCCCTTTAATAGTTTCATGAACAGATATTGATATATTGTTTATTCACTTAGTTTAAGATTCAAGATATAATAAATATATATCAACACGTTGTTGATTGCAATTACTAATTAAATACATTGGATTTATGAAGGAGCTTATTATGAAAGATTATATTGAATGGGTAAAAGACAATTGGCAAAAATCTGCGATATTAGTATTGATTTATGTTTTGGCGAGTTTGGTGCCGTTATTCTCAAAACTTGACTTGATTGAGTTGATGCTCTTACTTGCATTTCCCTTATATTTGGTTCATGAAATTGAGGAATATATTTTGCCCGGTGGATTTCCCGAGTTCTTTAACGAAAATTTGCTGAAAGTAAATGCAAATGACAAAATTGTTCCGGTGGATAGAGAAGTTTCACTTTGGATTAACTTGATTTATATATGGGTGGCACTTCCGTTGTTTACAGGATTGGGATTTTTCAATATCAAGTTTGCTGCATGGATTCCATATTTCTTTTTCTTTCAAGCCATTGGGCATTTAGGTATGGGAATAAAAGGGAAGATGATTTTGAATCCTGGCATTAGATCTTCGTTTATTTTACATGTTCCATACGCTATAATTATGATCAATCTATTTGTCGATAAGGGTATTCTTACAAATCCATATATGAATATTTATATGGTGATAGGATTTGGATTTAACCTATTATTACCTATACTTGCTAAAACGGTTATATTGCCAAGGTATCATAAAAGAGTGAAAGAACAGTTGTGAAACTTAAACTAGGATTATAAAAAATACATTTTATTAGTGGGGTTGTCTTCAGTTTTATCACGCAAGTTGACCGTGGATCAATGCTATATTGATTTCGATCCTTATATAGATTATACTTGGTTTAGGGAGATTATATTATTATAAACTTGATCGTACGATTGATAAGGATATAATGATTTTAAAAATCGATAAAACTCCTAAAATATTTATTCCATCACAGATGCAACTGTTAGTTGACATATTTCCATGTCGGCTTGATAGTACGCAACTACAATTTTTGGTAGACTTGACCTATCGAAAGACAAAATAGGAGGAAATAATATGATATTAGCAGATAAGATTGTAAAATTGAGGAAACGGTATGGATGGTCACAAGAAGAACTTGCTGAAAAGATGGATGTGTCAAGACAGTCAATTTCTAAATGGGAAGGTGCAAGTAGTATACCTGACTTGAATAAGATTCTTATGCTTAGTAAGATATTTGGTGTATCAACAGATTACTTGGTAAAAGATGAAATTGAAGATTCTGAAGAACTTATTGAAGATGTAGATACTGGTCTAAAAAAAGTAACTTTGGAAGAAGCAACACTTTATGTTCATAATAAGAGTGAAGCATCTAAATTGATTTCAAAAGGGGTTCTTTTTATTCTTTACTCAATTGTACCATTATTCATTTTAATTGCACTTTCTGAATTGGATCGAATTAATTTGATATTAAACACAGCAATAGCAATTGGTTTTATTTTACTCTTTGTGATATGTCCTATAGGGGTTGTTTTTATTGTGAGAACTAACAGTAATAAATCTGATATCAAAAAATTTGAAGGAACGCTTTTTGAACTAGAATATGGTGTAAAGGGCATTTTTAATGAAAAAATTACAAATTACAAAACCGAATATTTAAACAGAATCTCTATTGCTATAGTATTAATTATGACCAGTGCTATGCCTATGCTTATTGCAGGCATTTTAAGTGAATCACAGACATTGATACAACTTATGATGGTGGTAATGATATTGATAATTGGTTTAAGTCTTTACATCATTATACCAACTTCAATATTACATAAAACTCTTAATTTCATTGTTGATGAAGGGAATAATTCACCATATAAAAGAAAACATAAGAAGTAAACTGGAAAACTTGCAGCATTTTACTGGCCAATTGATTTAGCCATCTATAGTGGATGGCTTTTGGGTTTGACTAAATTTGATGACAATAATATTATTGTAGCAAGCATAGAGTATTAAAAGCTAGCGAAAATGCAATTTTTATTAGTGGGGATATCTGTAAACAGATACTTAAGCTTAAGAATACTGATGGTAATTGAATGATTTATATATTGAAATAGTAACAGAATAGTTAACTATTAACAAAACCACCGTCAACAACTAATATATGTCCATTTACATAATCTGAGCCACTACTGGCTAAAAACACGACAGATCCTGCCAAATCTTTAGCTTCTCCCCATCTTTTAAGGGGTATGCTCTCTGTTAATTCTTTGACTACTTTCTCGTTAGTACGAAGTTTTCTGGTGTTTTCAGAAATCATAAATCCAGGAGCAATCGCATTAACATTGATTCCGTATTTTCCCCAGTCATTAGCCATACATTTAGTCATCCCTGCTACAGCATGTTTACTGCCTACATAAGCAAGGTTATCATAAGTGCCTAATAAAGACTGAACAGATCCAATATTAATTATCTTACCTGATTTTCTTTCAATCATATGTTCTCCAATTACCTGAGTAATTAGGAAAACAGCCTTTACATTTACATCCATTGTCATGTTGAATTTTTCTAAATCATAACCTATTGTCGGTTCTACAATTGTTATTCCTGCATTATTCACTAAGATGTCTATACCATCAGCCATTATAAGTGTCTGCTTGGCTGCTGTTATCACTGCTTCGCTATCTGTAAAATCAGCGTTAATAAATTGGCATCTTTTATTCAGTTTATTAACAGTTTCCACTAACTCACTATGGTCACCAAGACCAACACTAATTATCTCTGCTCCAGCTTCTGCTAAAGCTGTCGCCATGGCAAATCCAAGACCTTGCGCGGCTCCTGTAACTACTGCTACTTTACCTGTTAAATCAAACATTCCATTCTCCTTTTTCGAAATAATCCTCATTTCTGAAACCAGGAATCACTACACAGGCCACCAAAACATAATCTCCAGAGATCACTTCTGATGTCTGCCATGTTTTCCTTGTTACTAAATGGCTAAGTTCTTCTGTAACTATATTCGAACCAATGATAGTTATCTTTTGATTTACCAAATCTTCACTATCGCTAGTTGTCATCTTAAGTGTTCCACCGCTAAGCCAAAACCATAGCTCGTCGCTTAATAACATATGAAGTTTTGACACTTCACCTTTTTTAAGGAGGTAATAAATCAGAGATGCACATGCTCTATCATCACTAAATTCTATAGGAAGCATACTTTTAGGAACATTTATATCACTTGTATATTTAAGTTTAAACCATCCACCTTCACCTTCTAAAGGTTTTAATCCTAGTTCTTCAATAATTTCGTCTGCTGTATAATGCATTTTAACACTCCTGTATATTATGACGTTTGATAATTAGTTAAATAATTTTTCGTTATTTTCCCATGTTTCGGCTCTTTGATTAATGTTTTGATATTTCTATAGTTGCAGAGTTACATCCACAGTTATTCTGATCAAGATTTTTCTTCGTAAATACTTTAAAGATTGTTTTTAAAACATCTTCTTTAGCTTGTTTGATTACACCACTAAAGTCAACTTCAGAAACATACTCTTCCTTCATTCCACAGCCCATATTTGAGATTAATCCGATTGCAGAATAACACATTCCTAATTCTTTTGCCATTACAACTTCTGGAACATTTGTCATTCCAATTAATGTTCCACCAAGCATTCTAAACATTTTAATTTCTGATTTTGTTTCGAATCTTGGTCCTCTAAAACAAACATAAACGCCATTGTCTACAATATCTATTTTGTTTTCCTTAGCTTGTTCCATAAAAACTTTTCTCATATTAGAACAGTATGGATCATACATATCTGTATGAATAACTCTATTGTCATCTCCATCATAAAACGTTTGCGGTCTCGATACTGTAAAATCAATAAAATCATCAATAAGTACTGCAGAACCTTCTCTTACATTTGGATCTAGTGAACCACTAGTCACTAGGCCATAAATATATTTCACACCAAGATTTTTAAGCGCCATCATATTAGCTCTGTAATTCACTGAATGTGGTGGTGTCGTATGTCCTTTTCCATGTCTTGATAAGAACACAATTTCTTCACCTTCTACATCAATTATATTAACTTCTACTGATCCATACTTGGTTTGAACATTTCGGATTTCTTTTACTTCATAAACACTATAAACACCTGTACCTCCAATAATTGCCTTATCCATAGCTTATCCTTCCTTCACTTTCATCATTAATTTTTCTGTCATTTTGTTAAATTCCTCAGTAACTACATCTATATCACAAATTCCTAATTCACCATCTGTTATTAGCATCTGTCCATTAATCATAACATTTGCTGCTCTAAGTGAAGAACCAGCATAAATCAAATTGGATAAAACATTATGCATAGGTAACATGGTATGATCAATTGGAAAAGTGACAATATCAGCTTTTTTTCCGATTTCGATACTGCCAATTTCACGCTCTTTATTTAATGCTATTGCTCCGTTAATTGTTGCAATATCAAAAAAAACTGAAGGTTGTCCTGACATAGGATTATCATATTTAACTTTTTGCATCATTGTACCAAATTTTATCTCTTCTAAAAAATTCAAACTATTATTACTAGCTGAACCATCAGTTCCGATACAAGCTTTAATTCCTTTATCAATAAATTCATCTACTGGACTAATTCCATTTGCTAATTTAGCATTAGATATTGGGTTATTAATTGGATAAATACGTTTTTCTTTTAATAAGTCAACATCTGATGAATTAAATTCAACACAATGTGCTGCCAAAACATTGTATGGCTCTATATCATAAGTAAGAAGATATTCACATGGGGTTTTACCTGATTTTTCTTTAATTATCTCAGCATTTTCTCTAGATTCACCAACATGTATATGTAGACACTCTGTAAGTCCTTTAAATTCCTTCAATAAATATTCAAGATTTTCTCTTTTCATATCACATAGTTGATGAACACCTAATGAAATATCGATTAACTCTGAATTTCTATACTTTTCAATAATCTTCTTTCCTTCATCAACCGTTTCATCTGAAATATTAAAATCAAAAAACACGTAAGATAACATTCCGCGCATACCCATTTCGGTTAATGCCTTTGCAATACTTTCTATACTGAAATACATTTCATTAATACAAGTTACACCACTATAAAGTAGTTCTATAACTGCCATTTTTGCTGCTATATAGACATCTTCTTCTGACATTTTACCTTCTATAGGCCAAATATGGTCTTTCAACCAAGAATCTAATCTGACACCTTCACCAATTCCTTGTAAAACTTTCATTGGTATATGGGTGTGCATATTAATCATGCCTGGAATAACTACTTGGTTTGTTGCATCAATAATTCGATCAAATCCTTTTTCTTCAATTTTCCCAATATCATTAATTGTGTTTTCTTCGATAGCAATATCAAGTATTTCAACTACATATTCACTGTTCGTTTTTCTAATAACATGTCCGTTTTTAATTAGTGTTTTCATTTTTATTTTCCTTTCATCTTAATAGTCAGCAACATCAACTTTGCCTGTTCTACATGGATTAACAAAAATAGCATCATCTCATTAATTAAGAATACACCCTTTTTCAAATTATGTCAAATGTTTTCATATCTTTTCATGATTGATGATAAACTTATGGAAAAGTTTTATGAAAGTGGTATTTGTAATTCGTGTTATACTAGGTATAATACAAAATTTATTTGAAATAAATTTGCATAGTCGATATTGTGAGGGGGTATTTTATGTATTGTAAAAAATGCGGTAAAGAGCTGAAACAACAAGAAAAATTTTGTAAGAATTGTGGATATAAGGTGGGTTATGTACAACCTAATTTGCAAACTAATTACCCTGCCAAGAAAAAGAAACGTGTTGTAGTTGGATTTATTTAAGCAAGTCTAGTCTTGAAAGTATTACTTTGAATGATCAAGAACTGATTATCAATGCTGTAACAGATACTTCCATTGATCTACTCATTACACATGGTGTATCATCCGGAGAAGTGAAGTTAAATTTTATTGACGGTGAAATTATTGCCGGTTATTTAGAGATTAAAGCACAGGAAAAGATATTGCTGCATGAAGAGGTAATTGAGTCAACAGGGGAGCAGGTAATCGTTGAAAGTGACGAGATTGATATTATATTCCCGGAAAATGTAGTAGAGGGTAGGAAGACGTTAAAAATTGAAAGTTTGTTGGAACCAAATCCGATTAATTTGCCGTTATCAGTCACTGGCGAAGCATTTTCAATTACCTTAGAAGATCAACATAAGTTTGAGGGTATGTTAACGATTAAATATAGGATGCCACCTGAATCTTTTGGAGAACCATCTGCGGCTTATTTTAATGAAGCATCATCATTGTGGGAAACACTACCTAGTGAAGTGATTAATGGTGAGTTATTGATATACACCAATCATCTGACAGATTTTTTTGTGTTCTACTGGGGAGAGGCAATATACTCAGATGATGGATATTT
>JAOZKH010000177.1 GCA_029935405.1 Vallitaleaceae bacterium
TTTTATCGGCCGGGCTGAACCTATTGCTTCAAGATTTTTTGGTCTTGAATTACATGCCAAAAAGAGTTGTACCAAGTGTGGTTTATGCGTAAGAGATTGTCCGGAGAAAAATATTCGAATGACTAAAGAGGGTAAGATACGTTTTGGCTTTAAGTGTCTCATGTGTATGAGGTGCATTTATAACTGTCCAGTAAAAGCAATAACACCAAGAATATCTAAGTTTATACCAATTAGCAAAGGCTACTCGGTTAATAACTACATAAATAGAAAACTATAGGAGAACATAGAAATGTCAAAAAAATCAATAAAGCCCACAAAACCATTCGTTTATAAAAATATCTATCCACGTATGAGGTACATGATGTCCATGGGTAGAAAAAGTTATAGCTTACTGATGAAAATCAAAACTATGTTTAGCAAGCGGGTCAATAATTCGTCGGTTATACCAGATAATTATACAGTTTGTAATACATCAACTGTTGATTCACAAGTAGCACTTGAATGTTTAGACGGCCAAGTACCAACAGATATCGATGGCTCACTTTATATCTGTCAGTGTCTTGGTACACCAGAAGCATTTATGGTTGGTGATACCAATATTATTCGAATGGATTTTGAGAAAGAACAAACACTTATGACTAATCGACTTATGTGGACGCCAGCAGCATTGGCACGTTTAAAACTTAAGAAAACACGTCATCGATTCGACTACTTCGGTTTGATGTATTTATCACCAGGACTTGGAATGTTCTCTTATACGGAAGGTATGTATCTTATGCCTGATGGCCGTATTGCAGTGACAAGTGATGTAGATCGTCCATGGGTCATTGATCGTGATTTCTTACGCGCAGAGACACCAATTGGTCGTAGAGATGAATGGTTACCAATGATGGCTAGTAGTGCTGGTGAAGTTATGGGTGAGCTTTTTGCAGGGTATAGTAATTCTCATGTTATCTATACAGATCATGAGCAAGGTGAAGTGTTCCTTGCAAATTATCAATACAAACAAGTTGATGGAAGTCACCCGGTTAATGTTATGCGCTGGGATGGGTATAATGATTTTGAAAGTTGGTTGGTTGTTGACAAAGATGGCAGGCAGATTGAAATCAAACAAAGTATACACGAATTAGTTTTTACACGTGATTATATACTATTAGCAGATACTGCATTTGTCGCAGGAACAGAGATGCTAACGCCATGGGTGAATGCACCACTGCCTAATGACAAAACAATTGTTCATATTATTGATAGAAGAATGATGACTAAAGACACGAAAACCGTTGTTGCTAAGACTATTGAAGTGGATGAACCCTGTATTCATTTAATTCCAGAGTATGATAACCCAGGAGACCTTGTGACAATATATATGCTTCATACACCGGCAACTAATACAGCTGAGATTCTAAGAAGTTATGACCGCAATATGGATGGCAAACTTTTTAAAGATAATCTTGTTGGTTATGGAACATTACCAGTACTAGACCTTAGTAGTGTTGGAAAACATGTTATTGATGTAAAAGCATCAAAAGTTTTAAAGTCTGACTATATTGCAGAGATGCCTTACTGTTGGGGACCATATTTATACACTTATATGGGTAGGCAAACCAAAGTTTATAATGGTCAAGATTTATTTGTTATGTTTAAAGGATTCTCAAAAGAAATGTTACCAAAGCGTATATATAAAGCTTACAAAGATGTGGACAAACGTCGTGTTTCTATTGATGAAATGACAGAAGGCAAAGGGATTGAACATAATAATTCCATCTGTCGTATTACAACAGAAGACTTTAAAATTGCTGACGCCTATACATTCCCAGATAAGGTATTACTGTACACGATATCCTGTTTGGATTCTAATAAAGAAGATGGAAAAGGTTATGTCATTGCAGGTATTGTAACGGATGATAACTTAAGCGACGTATCATCAGGCCATGAATACTGGTTACTTGACGCAGGTGATTTAGCCAAAGGTCCAATATGTAAGCTTGGTCATGAACTAATGAATAATTCAACGATATTTCATACTGTCTATATTCCAAGTACAGTTGCCAAAGAGCTTGATTTGAAGAAAAAAACTTACCATGTGCCACTACGAGAGGACTATCCAAAAGAGGAACTAAATAAATGGGGTCCAAGTGTCTTAAAAACTTTTGATGAAACAATCTGGCCTTACTTTGACAAAGAAGAAGTAGAAACAAATTATCTAGCAGCAAGACGTATTCAAGAACATTTTGGCAAAGAAAATCTTATTGGAGAAGAAAGAATCGATGACGCTCCAGCTTTTGCTGAGCGCATGATTGAAGAAGTGGAACGACTATGGCAAACAACAGGATGGAAAGTTGAGCGAGACAAAGGTGGCTTGATAGTTGAATCAAAGCCAGTTAGTGGTGCTTTTGAGGCATCTGGTGTACTTGTGACTCGTAGTTTAGGTGAAGCCTCCGCATCAGCCAAAGCAACATTTGATATGCTCATATCTCCAGAAGGTTATGCTGTAATTGATCCAGTTAGCAAAGAAGATGATCACAAAGTACCACCTCTTGAAGTCTATAAATGGCATGATGGATGTCGTCTTGAGGCAGCCATTGCTACAACAAATATTCCTGTATTACCAAGCAGTGACTTTGTTGTGCTTAATGCCATTGATCCAAGTTCAAGGATATTTGTATCAAAATCAATCATACATGATGCATCGCCAGGTGGAAGCAAATACAGTAATGAACCAGACCCTGCTAACGGTAGAGAACGAGCTCTTAATACTTTTGCAATTAAGGTTGAAGAAATCTCAGATAATCTTTGTCGTATCTATTGTATAAATTATGCGGATATGGTTGGTAAAACATCGGCTTCAATGAATAACTTTATTAATACAAAAGCTTTCTTCCCACCACTATATAAACGTATTGCAAAGGCAATGGAAATATGATTCTGTTTGATTAAGTTATAAATAAAAAACTACAGTTTGAATTTATGTAACTCTTCTATTACATTGTCTATATTGTTGCAGCAAATCGTTCAAGCAAATACCATTGAGCTACTAGTGGTATTAGGTATAAAGACTTAATAAAAAGAAAAATAGTAGTCATATATAAAAATATTTACTTACTCCTATGTATGATATAATTAGGAGTAAGTAAATATTACTTTGCGTTTATGAATCACACATTAATTACACTTTTTTCGACCTATTTATTATACCTAGAATAACAATAAAATGAACATAATTATACATAAGTCAATGGTGGCTTGTTTTTAGTATATCAAATAGATTAAGAGGAGGTATTAATATGAAAAAGATGATAGGTAAATTGTGGTTATTATTATTGTTATTTCTCATAGTAGGTTCATTTATTGGGTGTGGAGTTAAAGAACGTGTTGCTGAAATAGCAGATGAAATCATCGATGAAGAGGTACCAGAAGCTAATACAACACAAGATTCTTTTGATGATGAGGATGTAGTAGATGAACAAATATTAGAAGAATATTCAGAGGAATCAATAGAAGAGTTAATGGAAGAAGCAGAGGAAGTTCCATGGGCCTCTGGTATTCCAGATATTTTTGTAGAATTTAAAGAAGGATATTGCATAATATGCGATAATTTTAAAGAAGGAGATTCAGACATATGGATGTTAACCTATATTGATGTTGACTTGACAGATGTCGCAGACTACAATGATAAATTGGAAAAAAAGAATTGGATACTAGAAGATGAAGTGAGTGACTTAATGTATGCTTTTACAAAAGAAGATTATGAAACTATCGTTACAATTAGTAGCAATGAAGAAGGGGAGATATGGTATATATTGTATTTAAGTTATGAGCCTTCAAATGAAAGTGGCAGCGATCTTAACCATATGGATGGAGGAAGTATTCCAGAGGGATATCCAGGAGATATTCCGGTATATGAATCAGGAACTTCCATAATTATTGGTGCAACTGAAATTAATGCAGGAGGTTCAATGGTATATTCAATTGAAATTGGTTGTGATGAAACTACAGAAGAGATTGTAGAAGTCATTTACCCTTATTTAACTGAACTTGATAAAGATAAAGCTACAAAGATTATTATGAATGGAAATGGGATGCTTCAAGGTGGCACAGATGA
>JAOZKH010000178.1 GCA_029935405.1 Vallitaleaceae bacterium
AAGAATTTTAGATAACAAAACAATATCCTCATTATTAGCATATAAATATAAGTATAATAAATAAATAAATAAATAAATAAATAAATAAATAAATAAATAGGTAAATAGTAATTATGGTTAAGGTGTCAAAATTTAACCTAAAAGCCTTTAACATTCTACCTATAATGAATAATAAAGTGTGGTATATATGGATAATTTAGAAGATAAGTATTTTGAATATTTAAAATTACATAAAAATCCTTCAATAAGTACAATTAAATCCTATAAAAGAGATTTAAATAAGTTGCACAGGTACTTTGAACATATTAAAATAAATAATTATAATGAAGTTAGTTATAGTCATTTAATGATATATTTAAAAGATATGACTGAGTCAGGTATGTCAAATGCAACTGTATCAAGAAATATTGCTGCTATTAGAGGGTTTTTTAATTATTTGGAAATTACTAGAAATATAACACTAAATCCTGTTTATAATATAAAATCTATAAAAACAGAACGTAAGATGCCTGTAGTATTGACTGTAGAAGAAGTTGAAAAGTTTCTTTCTCAACCTAATAAAACAATAAAGGGTCAACGGGATAAAGCTATGCTTGAAGTTTTATATGCAACAGGAATTAGAGCTACTGAACTAGTTAAATTGCAAGTAACAGATATTAATCTTGCTCTTGGATTTATATCATGTAGTAGTGGCAAAAAGCAACGGATAATACCTATTAGTAATATTTGTAAGATTTCATTACAAGAGTATATTAATAATGTAAGATGTATTTTAATAAAGGATGAATATAAGCAAGAGATTGGACCTTTGTTTGTTAATATTAGAGGAGGAGAGTTATCTAGACAGGGCTTTTGGAAAATAATTAAAAGTTATAGTAAAAGTGCTTGTATAGATAAAGACATTACGCCTCATATGCTAAGACATTCATTTGCATGTCATTTAGTGCAAAATGGTGCAGATTTAAAAAGTGTTCAAGAAATGATGGGGCATGAAAGTATTGCATCTACTCAAATATATTCAAATACTGTTGAACATAGACTAAAGGAAGTATATAAAAAAGCTCATCCAAGATGAAAGGGATTAATATGATAAAAAAAACTGTTAAAAGATGATCCTTGTGACCTGATTATCGTATAAAAAAAGTGAAGGCATATGCCTTCATTTTTTTTGAAAAAGAATCTATGCAAAGTATCTATCTAATAAACCTTTAAAAGCCATTCCGTGTCTAGCTTCATCTTTACACATTTCATGAACTGTATCGTGAACAGCATCATAACCTAATTGTTTAGCTTTTGTAGCTAAGTCTTTTTTACCTTGGCATGCGCCATGTTCTGCATCAACGCGCATTTGAAGGTTGAGTTTTGTATCAGCAGTGACAACTTCGCCTAATAATTCGGCAAATTTTGATGCGTGATCAGCTTCTTCAAAAGCAATTCTTTTATATGCGGCAGCAACTTCAGGGTAACCTTCTCGATCAGCTTGGCGACTCATTGCTAAATACATGCCAACCTCAGTACATTCCCCCATAAAATTTTCTTTTAATCCTTGAACTACTTCAGGATCTAAATCTTTAGCAATACCAACAACATGTTCATCAGCCCACGATAGATTTCCTTCGACCTTTTCTATGAATTTCTCAGCAGGGGCATTACATTGTGGACATTTTTCCGGTGGTGTATCTCCCTCGTGAACGTAACCACAAACTGTACAAATAAATTTCTTCATTATTATTTTCCTCCTTTAAACTTACATTAATTAATAATCATTATTAGTTAACTATTGTTATAAATTAATTATAAATTATTAATAAGTTAAAGTCAAGCCATATAGATTACATTGTATTTATTTGTTATATATATGATATAATATTAGTGCATATACTATATGAATTAATCATAAAAACAAATATAATGATAAATATTCGGAGGTGTTAGAGAATAAATTAAGTAATCAAGGAACTAGATTCAAAAACAAATTTTAAGATTAAATAGAAGGTGGTACAATTTATGAGAATGTATGATTTGATTGAAAAGAAAAAAATGGGAAATGTATTATCTGAACAAGAAATTGAATGGTTTGTAGAAGAATATACAAAAGGAACTATTCCTGATTATCAAGTTTCAGCATTATTGATGGCAATTTACTTTCAAGGAATGACTAATGAAGAAACTGTTACATTAACTTTATCCATGGCAAAAAGTGGTGACATGTTAGATCTTAGTAAAATTGAAGGAATTAAAGTAGATAAACACTCAACAGGAGGTGTTGGAGATAAAACTTCTCTAGTAGTAACACCTATGGTTTCAGCATTAGGTGTACCTGTTGCAAAAATGAGTGGACGTGGCTTAGGACATACAGGTGGTACCATTGATAAACTTGAATCATTTCCTGGATTTTCCACAGGAATTAGTGAAGAAACTTTTATTAATAATGTAAATACTATAAAAATCGCAATTGCCGGTCAAACAGCAAACTTGGCTCCTGCAGATAAAAAATTATATGCGCTTAGAGATGTTACAGCAACAGTTGATCAAATATCATTAATTGCAAGCTCAATAATGAGCAAAAAAATTGCTTCAGGTGCAGATGCAATTGTATTAGATGTTAAAACCGGTTCCGGTGCATTTATGCGCAAAGAAGAAGAAGCGCTTAAGTTGGCTAGAACAATGGTTGAGATAGGAAAAGGTCTTGGAAGAGAAACAACTGCCATTATTTCAGATATGAATCAACCACTTGGTTTTGCGGTTGGTAATAATCTTGAGGTTAAAGAAGCAATTGAAACCCTTAAGGGAAATGGTCCGAAAGATTTACTTGAAATCAGTTTAGAATTAGGTAGTTATATGGTTTATTATGCTAAAAAGGCTAACTCAGTTAAAGAAGCGAGAGAAAAACTGATTAAAACAATTGAAGATGGTTCAGCTTTAGAGCAATTGAGAAAATTTGTAAGTGCACAAGGTGGAGATGCTTCATACATAGATGCTCCAGAAAAATTTCCAATGGCAGATATTATTGAAGAAATCATTCTTGAAGAGACAGGATATATTAAATATATTGAAACTGAAGAAATTGGCTTTGCTGCAATGATGTTAGGTGGAGGAAGAGAAACTAAAGATAGTATTATTGATTTGAGCGTTGGATTTATTGTTCACAAAAAAGTAGGCGATCAAGTCTTAGCAGGTGAATCGATAGCAACAGTTTATGGTAACTCACGTAAGCAGGTAGATGCAGCTGTAAAACGTTTTAAAGAAGCTTACACATTGTCGCCTGATTATCTTGAAAAATTCAAATTAATAAAAGATATTATTTCGTAATAAAACAAAATAGCGAAACGAGGCTTAGCCTCGTTTCGCTTTGTAAATTATTTGCGAAAGGAAAGTGAGATTAAAACTAATGAATACTTATATACAATACAAAGGCATGTTGCCCTCAGTAGATAAAGATGCATATATTTCTGATAGTGCCGATTTAATTGGAAATATATTAATTGGTAAAGATTCTAGTATCTGGTTTAAAAGTGTATTACGTGGTGATATTAATAAGATTATAGTAAGGGAACGAACCAATATCCAAGATAATACAGTTGTTCATCTTAGTAGTGAATATGGTACTGAAATTGGTAGTAATGTAACAATTGGCCACAGTTCAATTATTCATGGTTGTACTATTAAAGATAATGTTTTAATTGGAATGGGAGCATGCATATTAGATGGAGCTGTTATTGCTTCGAATTGTATTGTAGGAGCTAGAGCTTTAGTTACAATGAATAAAACATTTGAAGAAGGTAGTTTGATTATTGGTTCGCCTGCTAAAGCTGTACGTAAATTGTCCACAGAAGAAATAGAGTCAATTAAGATATCAGCAGATCATTATGTGGAATATTCAAAAGAATATAAAATCATTTGAGAAAAATATTATATTGAATGAACACTTAACAGAAAATCAGGAGAAAACTATGGAAAGTTTTAAGGGAATTAGTAAAAATGAATTAATAAAACTTAATATGGAGCTTAAAAAAGAACTGAAAGAATATAAGGACATGGGTTTAAATCTTAGTATGGCTAGAGGAAAACCGTGTAAAGAACAATTAGACT
>JAOZKH010000179.1:0-1127 GCA_029935405.1 Vallitaleaceae bacterium
ATGAAGCCACATTAAGTTTTTATTGAAGCAGGAGTTAAGAGAAACTCAGGTGTATAACACATTGATATCTGTTATAGCTGCAGGGAATACTAAGTTAAATAACATTAGTCAAACCAACTTATATGAGATTTCTATACTCCTGCTTGCTATTTACAACAGCATAAATTGCTACTTTCTTGTTCGTGTTATCGACTTTATAAAATACCAACTGTTTATCTGCCTTTTCAGTTCGGATTATTTGATACATATTAATCCTCCCTGCTTCTGCTAATGTACGCAGTAATTCCAATTCTGATGTCATTTGTTTATATAGACAATCTTAACCTATAATGTGTTTCTCAATTTCAGATGGTGAGGCTACTTTCCCCATAATTTTCACCTGATTATCTACAACAAGTGCGGGTGTGCTCATAACTCCGTATGCCATGATATCTTGGATATCTTCTACTTTCTCAATCGTGGCATTGAGGTTAAGTTTTTTAACAGCCTTTTTTGCATTGGCTTCAAGTTTCTTGCAGTTTGGGCAGCCTGTGCCTAGAATTTTAATAATCATCATATTCTCCTTTTTGTTTCTCTTCTTAATTAAGTATTGTTTACAGTTACAGTTACAGTTACAGTTACAGTTACAGCCATCATGAAGGATAAAGCAGTACCAATACCAACCCCTTTTAACACCAAGGCTTCTGATATGGGTAAAGTTCATTTTAAGTAACTGATTATTCATCCAACTGAATATATTCATATTCACCTCCGTTTTTTATGTTTCAAGATAGGTACACTTTGTGAGAATTTTTGCAATATCCTGATTGATGAGGGGATATGATTCTTTGTTCCCAATGATTTGATCGAGATTAATTTTTAATATACTATCAATGGATTTTAAGCGGTAATAGACATACTTCTCTTTCCTGTTATCTTCGACCAAATCCATATCACGGAGCTTGGCAAGATTCTTTGATATTCGTGGTTGTGGAGCGCCTATGATACCTGAGAGTTGGCAAACGCACAACTCATCTAGATATAGAAGGACCAGTATTCTAAGTCTTGTTTCATCTGATAATAATTTATAAAGGTTCGTCAAATATGTCATAATAGACCTCTTTTCTATATACATATGCGCATATGGG
>JAOZKH010000179.1:1227-4045 GCA_029935405.1 Vallitaleaceae bacterium
TGGGGACGGTTCTTATTGATTCGTAGGCGCAAGTGTTTCAAGCTTCAATCAATACAAAGTGGTGATAACTTCTTTTAATATCATTTATAAACAGTTATAATATAAGAATGTAGAATAAATCGGAGGATGTTTGCGAGGAGATAGAGGATGAATACATTAACTAAAAGAAGTTTAGTAATATTCAACAAATTGAAGTGCTAAAAAATGAAATTTTATTAAATGTTAATGGTAACAGAGTGGCCAATGTCGAGAACTGTTAAGTCTGAGGCTATTTCTCTGTACCCATGCGTAAAATTCAAGAAAGGATGTGAGTGACTCATGAAATTAGTACTTGAAAAAAAGTCACTTCATAACAGGTGACTGATTTGAAAAAGAAAGTATATAAATGGACAGTTACGATAATAGTTTTATTATTATTGATTACAGGGTGTAGTTATTTGGACAAGTATAAAAATGTGGAAGAAGAATCAACAGATGATCCAGTGTCTATAGAAGAAGAAATAGAAGAGGTAGAAGAAGAGATTATTTCAGATGTGTTAGATTTAACAAATGAAGAAGATGCTGATGAAGAAGACATAAATGAAGTAGAAGACATAAATGAAGTAGAAGATAGTATAGTAGAAGATATTGAAGAAGTTATTGTTCCTTTAAATAGTGAAATAGAAATTCTTAATAGTCTTTTAGGTGGATTTTTTTATAGTCAAAGTAATGATATAGAATACAAACAAGCTAGAATTAAGGCAATAGATATTTTTAACACCCAGGTTGTAGAAGTTTTAGAAGATAATATGACACTTTTGAATAGTTTAACTATTTATGAAGAGGAAGTATTGTTTTTTATAGATAGTATTGACAAATCTAAAGTGGAATATGATCAAGATTTTCAATATATAATTGAACATATTCTTGCATATAAAACAATGTTATCTGCTATTAGCCAAGAAGCTAATGGGTATTTAACGTTAACGGGAGTTGAATTAGAAAGTGAATTAAATAAGGCTGTTATTGATTATGAAGTATATAATAATACAGTTGAGCTTTATAAACGACTTGATGAGTATGCATCTTTTTTAGTAATAACTTCAGAATATTTAGCTACAGGAATGGCTGATAACTTTGATGAGATATATGGTGACAGTATTAGGCAAAATTCAAAATCTAGTTTTGAAGAGTATGTTGTTGAGGATTTAGCTCAATTAACAATGAGTTACCTTGTTATGTGTAATATGTATACACATATCAGTAGCGCTGATTATTATGAATCATTAGAAGTAAGAAACCATAGCTTAGTTAATATAAAAGATATGGATAATACAGGGGTGGGTAGAACATTGTACCCATTAATCCAGACAGAACCTAAAAAACCAGACTATTTAGTTGAAGCTATAAACGAGGAATCTAATGAAATTGGTTTTATAGAAGAAATTTTTTCATGGATAAATATCCATGCTTATGCGGAAGATAACCTAAATACTCTCGCGACAAAAGTAGCATTATTAGAAACTATAGAATTAATTGAGAGAAATGAAAGGGTTAACGGTGATTTGCCTGCTGAGGATGTTAAAGCGGCTATGATTGCCATGATTTTTAGAGCTAAAGAGATTAAAAATATATTAATAAAAGAAAAAATTGCTAATACACCAAGCTTTCCGGAAATTCATCAAAATATGACAGGCAATAAAAAAAATGTTGATGCTAATTCTAGTGATGAAATAAGTGACAAAGATATGAAAACTATCCAGTTTTTCGGTGCTCTTGAAATGATCACTTATGAGTTACTATATGAAAGTGATGATGGACCTATACCTGAAGAGTTGAAAGAAGAATATAAGGAAATTGTAGTAAAAACGAATGCCATACCATTAGAGTTAATAAGTCAAGAACAAAGAGCTGCCATAATAAAAGGATTTAAAGATATTAGAAATACTAAAGAAGCACTTGGGGCTAAAGTTTCGTTCTTGTTTGCACCTGAGACAATTAGTGACCTGGTATTTAACTCTGTTATCAAAAATTTATTTACGGCATTAGATAAAAATAAAGGTAACATTAGTAGTGAAGTATATAATCAGTTACATAATTTGTTGAATAATGATTTACAAGAAATACTTGGTAATAGCAAAGTGGAGTTTGCAACTATGTTTTTTAATGGGTCTGCAGACGAGATGGTGAATGCTTTTGTAGATTGGATAAATAATTCGGACAATAGACAGGAACTAAAAATAGACAGAAATTCTTTAATAGATTTATTGAATATTATGGGAATTAAACATAATGGAGTCAAAGAGGGTGTTGATAATTCTAACGAGGAAATAGTATCTGAACCTACTGATAATGTAGACCCCACTAATGGATTAGAATCAAATGAAAATGAGGAATCTTCAGATAGTCAATTTGAAAGTATTGAAGTAAGAAGTTTAGAAGGTTGGTGGAATGGTGACTGGAAAGTTGTTTATGATAATGGAAAGTCTAATGAAGGAGACTCTCGACTAAAAATTGAATATAATTACGATAGAGATGAAATATATATTTTATTGTATGATGATACAATTTATTTAGACCCATATTCAACTAATATTATTGAAGCGCATGCAAATGAAATACATGGAACTACCTTAAGTGGTACTTTAGACTTCAATTTAACGATGATGAGTTTTTCAGCAGAATGGACAACTACTTATTATGAATGGTCAACAGGTAAGGTTGCACGTACTGAATATACAACATATGAATTAACCCATGAGGATTTTTACGTAGAGTAACTGGTGACAGGCACCTTCGCAGGTGTTTTTCAGCAGGCTAGGAACAATTGACGCGGGAT
>JAOZKH010000054.1:0-14017 GCA_029935405.1 Vallitaleaceae bacterium
TTTTTGTGTTACAATCTTTGATGGTACATAATCTTTTAAAGATAAAATATGGTTATAAATATTATTATTATAAATATAAACATGAAAAATAATACTTAATCTAGGAGTGAATACAATGGACTTACAAATATTGATTGCACCTGTTGTTGGTGGAGTGATCGGATACACAACAAATTGGCTTGCTATTAAAATGTTATTTAAACCACACAAGGCTTATCATATAGGTAAACTTAAAATCCCATTTACCCCTGGACTTATTCCAAGAGAACGTAATAGAATTGCAAAGAGTCTAGGTACAACGGTTGGAGAGAATTTATTAACAGATGATGTAATATTAAAAGAACTAACGAATGAAAAAATCATAGATAGTCTTAAAGAATATGTTGTGGATGAATTGTTAAGTAATGAATTTAGTATCAATGAACTCATTACCAATGTATATGATAATCCTAAAAAGTTATATAAAATTATATCTAACTTTATATGTAATAAACTAACTGATGTACTTGAAACAAATATGCAACTTAAAGGTGTGATTTCATCAAAAATCGCAGGAACAATAGCTTATGACTCAAGTATAATTAAGGTAATAGGAGATAAGAATGCTAGCTATATTACAAATATGGTTATGACTAATAAGTTAGAAATTGCTAATGGAATTTGTTTGTTTTTAGAGGAAGAAGAAACTGCTACAAAACTAAAATCTATTATTAGCAATATTTTATCTGAAAAGTTAGGTCCTATGGCTTCTATGTTTGTTGAACCAAATAGTTTATATGAATCGATTTTAGATTTTGTGCGTACAAAACTTGAACAGGAAGAAAATCAGGAAGAAGTAGTCAATCAGATTAATAATATTATTAATAAATTAATGAATAAACAGATGGATGATATATTTGAGTCGGATCAATATGTTAGTATAATAGAAGGGTTAACAATAGCTGTTGAAGAACAAATCATAGGTTTTGTAAAAGAAGATTCATTTGAATTAATGATAGAATCAATGATTAGCAACCTAGCTGATTCTAAACTTCTAGTACCTGAACATATGAAAGATAGCATCAAAGATAATATTGAACGTATGTATATTAAATTTGCAACTACTAGATTACCAATTTTTTTAGAACATATAAATGTATCAGATATTGTTGAAAACGAAATCAATCATTTTAGTGTTAAACAAGTTGAGGATTTAATATTTGGAATTGTTGACAAGGAATTAAAAGCAATTACTTGGTTAGGTGCCTTGTTAGGTATTGTTATGGGGACGATTACAATCTTTTTCTAAGAGTCTCCTATGCCTGGAAATTGTTAAATAATAAATAAATGGTTAATAGAAAACTTAGCTTTGAAACCTTAACCATACATAATTAAGGAGGAGAAAACAAATGATTAGAACAATAATATTTTATATTTCACTTGGACTTAGTTTGATTGTCAGCATGTTTCCTTCATTGCTACATTTTATTCTAGGAGCTGTTGGTCTTAAGGAGTTACAGTACAAACATACGGTATGGGTAACTAAGGGATGGGCGAAATTCATGATTTTTGCTACAGGTAATAAAGTCACTGTTAAGAACATTGAACTAGTACCTAAAGGTCCGGTTTTGTTTGTTGCTAATCACCAAAGTTATTATGATATACCAGTATTTATGGCTTGTGTACCTTATCCTGCACCATTTGTTGCTAAAATCGAAATGGAGAAATTGCCGGTATTTAGTTTTTGGATGAGGCAAATGGGATGTTTGTTTATGGACCGTTCAAATATTAGACAATCTTTAAAAATAATTCTTGAAGGTATCAAAAAGCTTGAATCTGGCACTAGTATGGTCATATTTCCTGAGGGAACAAGGTCAAAACTTGGTGAAACAAAAGATTTTAAACCAGGTTCATTAAAACTTGCAATTAAAGCAGGGGTGCCAATTGTTCCAGTCACCTTAGTTAACACATATAAGGTATATGAGGAATATGGTAGAATAAAAACGACAGATGTATCAATGATATATCATGAGCCAATAGATACAAAAACATTAACTCGTGAGGAGATTAATAATCTTCATAAAACGGTTAGAGATATTATAATAAATGCATTGGAAAGGTGATATAATGAAAGCAAATTTTTCAGGAGCAGAAGTTATTCAATTAGCAATTACAATGGAAGAAGAAGGTGTCAAGTTTTACGAAAAGTATGCTACTATGGCAGATGTAGAACTTAAAGAAATACTACTTGAGATGGCAGAAGATGAAAGACAACACGCAAAAGTTTTTAAAGACATGTATAATGAGCTAAATGTTAATGAGTATGAAGAAGAATATCTATTTAGTGCTAATGTACAGGATTTCTTTGCAAGTTATGCTAAAAACGAAGGATTTAACAGAGATGTATCACCAATTGATTCAGTTAAAGATGCCTTGAGAATTGCTGCAGATACTGAGAAAATTACAATTGCATATTATAAAAGTCTTCTTGAATATGCAAGTGAAGATGTAATAAAAGTTCTTAATAGATTGATTACTGAAGAGGAAATACATCAGAAAAAATTAGAAAAATTAATTATAGATGGTTAATAATTACTTATTTGGAAGGATAACAAGATGAAACAGGAAAATATACGTAATTTTAGCATTATTGCACATATCGATCATGGAAAATCAACGCTAGCAGATAGATTGATTCAAAAAACAGGATTGTTAACAGAACGTGAAATGAGTGCGCAAGTTCTTGATAATATGGAATTAGAGCGTGAAAGAGGTATTACAATAAAAGCACAAGCTGTTAGATTGGTGTATGAAGCTAATAATGGTGAAGAGTATTTATTTAACTTAATTGATACACCGGGGCATGTAGACTTTAATTATGAGGTTTCTAGAGCCTTAGCGGCCTGTGAAGGTGCAGTTTTAATTGTTGATGCGGCGCAGGGGATAGAAGCTCAAACTTTAGCTAATGTCTATCTTGCTCTTGATAATGAACTTGAAATCATGCCCGTAATTAATAAGATTGATTTACCAAGTGCTGAACCTGAAAGAGTAATAGCAGAAATTGAAGACATTATTGGTCTTGAAGCTCAGAATGCACCAAGGATTTCCGCTAAAGAAGGGATTAATATTGAGGATGTTCTTGAAGGTATTATTAAGATGATTCCTGCGCCAATTGGAGAAAAGAAAAATCCACTTAAAGCATTGGTATTTGATTCTTTTTATGATCCTTATAAGGGTGTTATAGTTTTTTGTCGTGTATTTGAAGGTATGATTAAAAAGGGAACAAAGATTAAGATGATGGCCTCAGCCTCAGAATTTGAAGTTGTAGAAGTGGGCTACTTTGGTGCTGGTCAATTTATTCAAGCTGATGAATTATCAGCAGGCTATGTTGGCTATGTAACAGCAAGTATTAAAAATGTTCAAGATACAACTGTTGGTGATACAATAACGGAGGTAGGAAGAGAATGTGATAAAGCCTTGACAGGATATAGCAAAGCTAATCCTATGGTATATTGTGGTATTTATCCAGCTGATGGGTCAAAATACGGTGATCTTAAAGATGCCTTAGATAAGTTGAAACTAAATGATGCAGCGCTTCAGTTTGAAGCTGAAACATCTGTTGCCTTAGGATTTGGTTTTAGATGTGGATTTTTAGGATTGTTACATCTTGAAATCATTCAAGAAAGAGTTGAAAGAGAATTTAATCTTGATATTGTAACAACGGCACCAAGTGTTATTTATAAAGTAATGAAAACTAATGGTACAGAGATTATGTTAGCAAATCCTGTTGATCTACCTGATGTATCAGAGATTGCTTATATGGAAGAACCTATTGTAAAAGCTGAGATTATGGTACCTAAAGAATATGTAGGTTCTGTTATGGACTTATGTCAAGATAGACGTGGTACTTATATTCATATGGATTATATAGAAGAAAATAGAGCGCTACTATCGTATGACTTACCTCTTAATGAAATAATATATGATTTTTTTGATGCACTTAAATCTAGAACTAGAGGATATGCCTCATTTGACTATCATATAAAAGGCTATAGGCAATCAGAACTTGTAAGATTAGATATGTTAATTAATAGAGAAGTTGTTGATGCCCTTAGTTTAATTGTACACAAAGAAAAATCCTATGAACGTGGACGTAAAATATGTGAAAAGTTGAAAAAAGAAATACCAAGACATTTATTTGAAATACCGATTCAAGCATCTATCGGTAACAAAGTAATTGCAAGAGAAACAGTTAAAGCAATGCGTAAAGATGTCCTTGCAAAATGTTATGGTGGTGATATTTCAAGAAAACGTAAACTTCTTGAAAAGCAAAAAGCGGGTAAGAAACGTATGCGTCAAGTTGGTTCAGTTGAAGTGCCACAACAGGCATTTATGAGTGTGTTAAAATTAGATGAATAATTTTAGCTTATATATACATATACCTTTTTGTATCAAAAAATGTTCATACTGTGATTTTCTTTCCTTTCCTTCAACAGAAAAAGTTAAAGAAGAATATATAGATGCGCTATGTAATGAAATAAAAACAGTTTCTATTCATCAAAAGGCGGCGATAAGTACTATTTTTATTGGAGGTGGTACGCCTACAGTATTAACAGGTAAACAATTAAAAAGAATCGTTGATTGTATTTATGAATACTATTACGTACTAAAGGATTGTGAAGTTTCAATTGAAGTGAATCCTAAAACTTTAGATGATGAAAAGTTAGAATTTATAAAAAATGGACCGATCAATAGAGTCAGTATTGGACTGCAATCAATATTTGAACATCATCTTAAGACTTTATCAAGAATACATACATATAAAGATTTTCTAAGTACATATAATAGTTTGAGAATGGCAGGAATATGTAATATTAATATTGATTTGATGTTTGGTTTGCCAAATCAAACATTTTCAGAATGGAAGGAAACTCTAGAGACAATTGTTAAGCTGAAACCAGAACATATCTCAGCGTATGGATTGATAATAGAAGAAGGAACAGCTTTTTTTGAAATGTATGAAAACAATGAATTGATATTACCTGATGAAAACCTTGAAAGAGAAATGTATTATTTAACAGATGACTTGCTCAAGGAACAAAATATCTTACAATATGAAATTTCTAATTATTCATTAGAAGGTTTTGAGTCTAAACATAACCTTGCTTATTGGACAGACGTTAATTATATAGGATTAGGATTAGGAGCTTCATCATACATATATGGTTTTAGATATACTAATACAAATTCGATGGATATATACTTAGAGCATTCTTCTAATATTGAAATAATTCGAGAATTAGTTTGTAAATCCTCGAAATCAAAAAGAATGGAAGAAGCAATTTTCTTAGGGTTGCGATTAACAAAAGGAATAAAGCTTGCAAGTTTTAATAAAGCGTTTAATAATCCATTTGAAAATATATATAAGGTGTCTTATGATAAACATATAACAAATAATTGCCTTGAAGTTAATGATGGCTACCTTAGATTAACTAGAAAAGGTATAGATGTAAGTAATCAAGTATTTAGTGATTTTATATTAGGTAAATAGAATATAATGTTTTTTTAATAATATTTTAATAAATAAATGCATTAAAGGTATTGACAAAGTGAACTAATTTTACTATTATATAAATATAGTTAGCACTCCATGACGGTGAGTGCTAACAGATATAATAGTGAGTAGTTCACTTTTTTGATTGGTGGTGAGCATTTGGAATTAAATAAACGTAAACTTAGAATATTAAAAGCAATTATCAATGATTATTTTGAAACGGCTGAACCTGTTGGATCAAGAAGTTTATCAAGACACTATGATCTTGGAATTAGCCCAGCAACAATTCGTAATGAAATGAGTGATTTAGAAGAATTGGGTTTTATCATGCAACCTCATACTTCTTCAGGAAGAGTGCCATCAGATAAAGGGTATAGATTTTATGTAGATATGATGCTTCAAATACAACAAGCGGAGTTTACTAAACTAGTATACATGGAAGAATTAAAAAATAGTGCATCTAGAATTGAGGACTTGCTAAAGAATATAGGACAACAATTAGCAAATCAAACTAATTATACAACGATAGTAAGTTCGCCTCATTACAAGAAGTGTAAAATAAAAAATATTCAATTAGTAGAAGTAGAAGCAAAAACATTGCTTGTAGTTATTGTAACCGATGGAAATACAATTAAGGATTATATTATAAAACTAGAGCAAACTATTAATCAAAGATTACTTAATAATATTACCATTACTATAAATGAACATTTGCAAGGATTAACACTTAATGATATCGGACTTAATGTTATAAATAAATTAAAGGATGCATATGAAGATGGAGAAGAAGTTATTAGTAAAGTAATTGATGTTGTTTTTAAAGCAATTAAAAATGTGAATAAAACAGATGTATATACATATGGAACGACAAATATATTACAGTATCCTGAGTTTAATGATATTAGTAAAGCATCAAATTTGATTAAAGCATTAGAGGCTAAGGATGTTTTTAAAGATATTGTAAATACAACGATTGAAAGTGAAGATGGTAGTGTAAAGATAGTAATTGGTGAAGAAAATGAAATGGAAGGATTAAAGGGTTGTAGTTTAATTACCACATCTTATCATATAAACGGTGAGAAAGTGGGAGCAATTGGAATTATAGGTCCTAGAAGAATGGATTATGATAGCACGGTTCAAAATCTTAGATGTTTAATAAAAAGTGTTGATGAATTACTAAATAAATTATAACAATGGTTAGAGAAACTTAGTTTTAACACTTTAACTAATAGTAAATAATAAATAATAAATATTATATAAATATTAATATTAATAGAAAATGAGGTGTTGCAATGAAAGAAAAAAATAATAATGAAGAAATTCTCAAAGAAAAAGTAGTAGGTGATACAATGGATGTTGAATCAACAGAAACTGAAATAGATGATAATGATGATTCTATAGAAATTGAAGTAACACCTATTAAAGAAGAAGCAGAAGAAACAGAAGAACTAGAAGCAACAAAAGCAGAAGCAAGTGAAACAGCAACAGTAGAAGAATCAGAAGAAATTGATGATATGACTAAAATCGCAACACTTTTAGTTAAAACAGAAGCTGAATTGAAGGAAAGTCAAGATCGTTATGCTAGAACAATGGCTGAATTTGATAACTTTAGAAAACGCACATACAAAGAAAAAACTGAAATGCACGAAAGAGGTGCAAAAGAAGTATTAGAAAAGTTATTACCTATAGTTGATAACTTTGAAAGAGCAATTGACCATATTAGCGATGCTGAAAAAGATTTAGCTATTACGCAAGGTGTGGAAATGATATATAAACAATTGATGGGAGCATTAGCTGAAATAGGCATTGAAGAAATTGAAGCGCTTAATCAGGAATTTGACCCAAATCTTCATAATGCAGTTAGTCATGAAGATAACGAAGATTATGATGACAATATGGTCCAAGATGTTTTTCAGAAAGGTTATATGTACAAAGATTTAGTATTAAGACACAGCATGGTAAAAGTAGTAAACTAACACAAAATCTAGAAAATAATTTACTTAATAGGAGGAATTAAAAATGGCAAAAATTATAGGAATTGACTTAGGAACAACAAACTCATGTGTATCGGTTATGGAAGGTGGAAAGCCTGTTGTTATCCCTAACGCAGAAGGTGCAAGAACAACTCCATCAGTAGTTGCATTTACAAAAAATGGAGAGCGTTTAGTCGGAGAACCTGCTAAACGTCAAGCAATTATAAATTCAGACAAAACAATAACATCAATCAAAAGAGAAATGGGTACTGATCACAAAGTTACAATTGACGATAAGAAATATTCACCTCAAGAAATATCAGCAATGACTCTTCAAAAATTGAAAACTGATGCTGAAAGTTATCTAGGTGAAGAAGTTAAAGAAGCAGTTATTACTGTTCCAGCATACTTCTCAGATGCTCAAAGACAAGCAACTAAAGATGCAGGTAAGATTGCAGGTATGGAAGTAAAACGTATTATCAATGAACCAACTGCTGCAGCACTAGCTTATGGTCTTGATAATGAACACGAACAGAAAATCATGGTTTATGACCTTGGTGGTGGAACATTTGATGTTTCAATTATTGAAATTGGTGATGGAGTTCTTGAAGTACTTGCTACAAGTGGTAATAATCACCTTGGTGGAGATGACTTTGATGAAAGAGTAATCAAGTATTTAGTAAAAGAATTTAAAAATACAGAAGGTGTTGACTTATCAGCTGATAAAATGGCGATGCAAAGATTAAAAGAAGGTGCTGAAAAAGCGAAGAAAGAGCTTTCAAGTGCAACTACTTCAAGCATAAATCTTCCATTTATTACTGCAACTCAAGAAGGCCCTAAACATTTAGATGTTACATTAACAAGAGCTAAATTTGATGAATTAACACATGATTTGGTTCAGAGCACTATGGGTCCAGTTAATCAAGCGCTTAAAGATTCAGATCTTGCGACTTCAGAAATCGACAAAGTATTATTAGTTGGTGGTTCAACAAGAATCCCAGCAGTTCAAAATGCTGTAACAGGATTAATTGGTAAAGAGCCATTTAAAGGTATTAACCCTGATGAATGTGTTGCAGTTGGTGCAGCTATTCAAGGTGGTAAACTTGCTGGTGACGCAGGTGCTGGAGACATTCTATTACTTGATGTAACACCATTATCACTTGGACTTGAAACTCTTGGTGGTGTTGCTACTAAATTAATCGAAAGAAATACAACAATTCCAACAAAGAAGAGTCAAATCTTCTCAACTGCAGATGATAATCAAGAAGCAGTTGATATTAATATAGTTCAAGGTGAAAGGGAATTTGCTAGAGATAACAAGTCTCTTGGACGCTTTAGATTAGACGGAATTCCAGCTGCAAGACGTGGTGTTCCTCAAATCGAAGTAACATTTGATATTGATGCTAATGGAATAGTTACTGTAAAAGCAAAAGATATGGGAACAGGCAAAGAACAACATATTACAATTACTGCAAGCACAAATCTTTCAGATGCTGAAATCGATAGAGCTGTTGAAGAAGCAAAAGCTTTTGAAGAAGAAGATAAAAAACGTAAAGAAGCAATTGATGTTCGTAATGAAGCAGATTCATTGTCATTCCAAGTTGAAAAGTCATTAGAAGAAATTAGCGACAAAATTGATGAAGCAGACAAAACTGATATTGAAGCTGAAAATGCAAAGCTTAAAGAAATTCTTGAAAGAACTAAGAAACCAGAAGGTGAAACATTATCAGAAGCTGAAGTAGAAGAACTTAAAACAGCTAAAGAAAGCTTGAATACTAAATTCCAAGCTGTATCACAAAAAATGTACGAACAAGCAGCACAAGAACAACAAGCTGCAGGTGGACAAGGTGGAGATGGATTTGATCCTAACCAAGAGGCTCCTGAATCTGATAGTAGTGCGGATGATGATGTCGTAGATGTTGACTTTACAGAAGAATAATTAAATACACCTTAACCATAGGTAATGTATAACAAAAGGGGTTGATGCCCCTTTTGTTTCATGAAAAAAATGAGAATATTAATTTGTTATATATTATAAAAATTTTAAATGGATATAGTATATAGAACATGTTATAGTATATATGAAATAGTAAGGTGGTGCATTATGGCAGACAAAAAAGATTTTTATGACGTCCTTAGTGTAGGTAAGGATGCTAATGATAGTGATATTAAAAAAGCATATAGAAAATTAGCCAAAAAATATCATCCTGATATAAACCCAAATGATGAAACAGCTGCTCATAATTTTAGAGAAGCTACAGAAGCATATGAAGTTTTAAGTGATGATGATAAACGCCGTCAGTATGATCAGTTTGGACATGCTGCATTTAGTCAAGGTGGACAAGGTGCAGGTGGATTTAATGGCGGTATGGGCGATATGGGTGACATTTTCGGGGATATGTTTGGAGATTTCTTTGGCGGAGGAGGTCGAAGAAGATCTCAAAATGGTCCAAGTAAAGGTGCTTCTCTAAGAGCGTCTTTAGAATTAGAATTTAAAGACGCCGTATTTGGTACGGATAAAGATATTAACATCACAGTAAGTGATGAGTGTGATACTTGTCATGGAAGTGGAGCAAAAGCCGGAACTCATGCTGAAACATGTGGTCAATGTGGAGGTTCAGGACAGGTTAGATATAATCAACAAACAATTCTTGGTACAGTTCAAAGTGTTAGAACATGTCCAGGTTGTCAAGGTTCAGGAAAAGTTATTAAGGAAAAATGTACAACTTGTTCAGGTAGTGGATATGTTAAAAAACGTAAGAAAATTAGTGTTAATATACCAGCAGGTATTGATCACGGACAAACTATACGTCTAAAAGGTAAAGGTGAACCAGGAAGAAATGGTGGACCAAGAGGAGATATTCTCTTAACTATTTACGTAAAAGATCATGCTGACTTTGTAAGACAAGGTACAGATATATACTATCAAATGAAAATATCAATGGCTCAAGCAGCTCTTGGTACTGAACTTGAAGTTCCTACATTAGATGGTAATGTAAAGTATACAATTGAACCAGGTACACAGACTGGAACAAGATTTAGATTACGAGGTAAAGGTGTTCCATATATTAATCATGCAAAAGCTCGTGGTGATCAGTATATTGATGTAGTAGTAGATACGCCTGATAAATTAACTCAGCGTCAAAAAGAATTATTTTTAGAATTAGCTGAAAGTTTTGGTGATGATATTGCCAGTATTAAAAAGAAAAAAGGTTTTTTTGACAAGGTTAAAGATGTATTTGAATAATTAGTTTTTAGCGGAGGTCTTATGTATCATTTTTTTGTAGAATTAGAACAAGTAACCTTAGAGGAAATCGTGATTACTGGAAGCGATGTTAATCACATTAAAAATGTACTTCGTTTAACAGAAAATGAAGAAATCAAAGTTTCTGATAAAACTGGTAGTGAATACAAATGTGTATTAACTTCATTGACGAAGGAAGAAATTCGTTGTAAAATACAGTCAGTAGGTAAATCTAAAGCTGAATTACCTGTGAAGATTACATTGTTTCAAGGTGTTCCTAAACAAGATAAAATGGAATTAATTATACAAAAAACTGTTGAACTAGGTGTATATGATATTACCCCAGTTACGATGGGTAGATCCATTGTAAAATACGACCACAAGAAATTAATCAAAAAAAATGAACGTTGGCAGTCTATTGCGACTTCGGCGGCAAAACAATCTAAAAGAGGAATTATACCAAAAGTTAATCAATTACTTACATTTAATCAGTTACTGATTAAATTAGATAGCTATGATAAAGTCATTATTCCATACGAAAATGAAAACGGAATGAATGCGACTAGGAAACTCTTTGAAAGTATTAAAGAAGAGGAAACAATAGCAATTATTGTTGGTCCTGAAGGTGGCTTTACAGAAGACGAAATAGATAGACTTAGGGAAATTGGTGGTTATACAATTACCCTAGGGAATAGAATTTTACGTACAGAAACAGCAGGATTTGCAAGCTTGGCTATGATTAGTTATCAAATAGAAGAGATATAGAACTTCTAAATAATATATAACTTAAGTGTAGGTAGAATGTTGCCTACATTTTTTGTGAATTAGGAAAGTTTGGTGAAAATGAATTTATATTTTGATTGTGCAGCAACTACAAAGGTATGCAAAGAAGCAATTAATGGTATTACTAATACATTAGAAATTGAGTTTGGCAATCCTTCTAGTAAACACTTTAAAGGTATGAAGGCTGAAGATTTAGTTACTAAAGCAAGAAAATTTATTGCTAAAGAAATCGGAAGTTCTAAAGATGAACTATATTTTACATCAGGAGGGACTGAGAGTAATAATCTTGCAATTTTTGGGATAGCAAACGCTTATAAACGAAGTGGTAATCATATTGTTACAACGAGTATTGAACATCCGTCTGTTGGTGCATCTGTAGATAGTATTGAAGAAGGTGGCTTTAAAGTATCTAAGGTAGGGGTTGATAGAGAAGGTTTTGTCGATAAAAAATCTTTAATTGAATTAATACATGAGGATACAATCTTGGTTTCAATTATGCAAGTTAATAACGAAATCGGGACTATTCAAAATATCATTGAACTTGGTAATGCTATTAAACTTAAAAATCCTAAAACCCTATTTCATGTTGATGGAATACAAGGATTTATGAAACTTCCTATAAATGTTACAAAGGCAAAAATCGACTTATACAGTGCAAGTAGCCATAAAATATACGGTCCTAAAGGTGTTGGCTTTTTATATATAAAAAAGGGAATTAAAATAAAACCATTACAGTACGGGGGCTCGCAACAAAAAAAAATAAGGCCAGGAACAGAAAACACACCAGGAATTATTGGATTTTATGAAGCGGTTAAAGCATTAAGTTCTAATGTAGAAACTAATTATTTAAAGACACTAGAACTAAAAGATTACTTCATCAAAGCGATTAATAGTTCGCTTCCGGAGTGGGAATTAAATTCACCTGTATCTATTGGGAAACTAAATGGTGAAGTAGCTAGCCCATATATTGTGAGTATAAGATCAAACAGCATAAAAGGAGAAGTTATCCTTCATGCACTTGAAGATTATCATATATGTATTTCAACTGGTTCAGCTTGTAGCTCTAAGAAATTAAATGTGAGTCATGTCATAAAAGCTATAGGAATAAGTGATAAAGAAAATGACAAAACTATTAGAATAAGTTTTTCTGCAAGTCAAAGCACAGATGATATAGATGAATTAGTAAAAGCGTTAATCCAAATAAATAATATGTTTGGTATGTTTATTAAAAAGTAGAGGAGCATTCATGAAAAAATCGTTTTTAATTAAGTATGGTGAATTAGCTTTAAAAGGTAAAAACAGATATATGTTCGAGAACAAGTTAATGGATCAAATACGTTATAGAATTGACGGATTAGGTAAATTCAAAGTGCAAAAGGAACAAGGGCGTTTATTTGTTGAACCATTAGGTGAGTTTGAAGAAGAAGAAGTGCTATCTGCGATTAAGGAAGTATTTGGAATTTCATATATTTGTCCTGTCGTAATGATTGATACTGATGATTTTGATACGATCAAAGAAACAACCATTCAATTTATGAAAGAACAGTATGAAGATTTTGATTTTACATTTAAGGTAGAAGCAAGAAGAGCTAATAAAAACTATCCTTTGAATTCTATGGATATTTGTAGAGAAGTTGGTGCTTATATATTAGATAATTTTGAAACGTTAAAGGTAGATGTTAAAACGCCTGATAAAAGAGTGTGGATAGAACTTCGAGATAGGACCTATATTTATTCAAGACAAATAAAAGGGCTAGGTGGGATGCCAGTTGGTTCTAATGGACGTGGAATGTTATTGCTATCAGGTGGAATTGATAGTCCTGTAGCAGGCTATATGGTTGCAAAACGTGGTGTTGCTATAGATGCAGTATACTTTCATTCTCATCCATATACAAGTGAAAGAGCAAAGGAAAAAGTCATAGAACTTGCTAAGATTATTTCGCGCAAAACAGGACCTATACGTTTACATGTTGTACCTTTTACAGAAATACAATTAGCTATTTACGAAAAGTGTCCTCATGATCAACTTACGATAATAATGCGTCGAATTATGATGCAAATTGCAGAAATACACGCAAAAACAGTTAAGTCATTAGCCTTAATAACAGGAGAAGCTATTGGTCAGGTTGCAAGTCAAACAATTCAAAGCTTAGCTGCTACTAATGATGTATGTACTTTGCCTGTATTTAGACCGTTAATTGGATTTGATAAACAAGAAATTATTGATATTAGTTTAAAAATAGATACATATGAAACCTCTATATTACCTTATGAAGATTGTTGTACAGTGTTTGTTGCTAAACATCCTGTTACAAAACCAAATATTAAAGCAATTAAGCGCTCGGAAGAAAAGTTGATAGATATTGAAGAAATGATTGATAGAGCGGTAGATGATACAGTAGTTATTAAGATTAAACCTTCAAGAGATTAACCTTCAAGAGATTAAACTTTATGACATTGAACTTTCACGACATTAAATTTTTA